>RCNO01000054.1 GCA_003731685.1 Bacteroidetes/Chlorobi group bacterium MS-B_bin-24 | reverse complement strand
AGTCCGTGAAGAAGATTAAGATTAATATCAGCATTGTTTGCGTTGAAAATATCGATAATTTTTCTCCCCTTTGGATGTCTCTAATGCATAATTCGGGTTAATATCTTACACGGGCAAACAATTTTTTGCCCCTACATAGCTAGTGTTTAGCGGAAAGGGAGGGATTCGAACCCTCGGTACGGCTTTTGGCCGTACACACGATTTCCAGTCGTGCCAGTTCAGCCACTCCTGCACCTTTCCAGTAAATACAAAATTACGAATTTTTCACGAATTTTGTAACTTATTTCCTATGTTTGCATTATTATATGGTTTAGTTTTATGGATTTGGGAAGGAGAAATTTTTTTACGACAATGGGGCTTGCAATGTTTGCACTTTCGATGCCAACCAAATTTGTTCGAGCGGGCGAATCCTCAGTCGAATGTGATTATATCGTTCCCGCTTCGCTTTCGGAAGGAGCCACAGTTGCTTTTACTGCCTCAGCCAGCCCAAGTAATGCTTGGGAAATACATAATTTTGTTAATTACCTTGCCAGACATCGTTGTAAAGTTATTTTGGGCGAAACAATTACATTGCGAGACAAGAAATTTCGCTATCTATCGAAGGACGATAAGTTTCGAGCGAATGAGATAAATAAATTTTTCGCCGACCCATCAATCAAAGCGATTGTTTCGGCTCGCGGTGGCTATGGCTCGATACGGATTTTGGACTTAATTGATTACGAAATAATCAAGCAAAACCCCAAAATTTTTATCGGTTTCAGCGATATTACCGTTCTATTGAATGCTATCACGGAGAAAACTCGTTTGATTACATTTCACGGACCAACGGGGAATTTTAGTCTGGATGGATTTACTCGGAAAATTCTAGATTATATGCTCTTTGGTAATAAACTTCAATCCAATTTGCCCTTTGTTTATAAATTTTCAAAAGAGAATGTGCTGAATGAAGGAAAAGTTAGTGGGCGGCTTGTGGGAGGAAACTTGTCGAATTTGGTTTCGCTGTTGGGAACTCCTTTCGACTTCGACGCAAGAGGGAAAATCTTGTTCTTCGAAGAAGTTTCGGAGCATCCCTACAAAATCGATAGGATGTTGAAACAACTTGAACTTTCGGGAAAGTTTGAGCAATGTGCCGGAGTTGTGCTTGGTTATTTTGGGAAGTTGGATGCCCGAAGGAACTTTTTCCCCGATTATTCTTTCACTCTTCGAGAAATTTTCGACCAGACTTTTAAAAAGTATGATTTTCCCGTTCTGATTAATTTTCCATTTGGTCACACAAATAAGTTTTTTACATTTCCAATTGGTGGCTTAGCAAAAGTTGATACTAAAAATCTTGAATTTTCGGTAAATTTGTATGATAGCAGTGTGGAAATTGAAAAAATGTATAACAAATAAAGGGTTAAAAATGAAAAATGTTGTTTTTCTTTTGTTGTTTTTGTTCAGCTTGAAATTATTCGGTCAGGAAGCAACTTTTTCTATCTCGGAAGTAGATGCTTCGAAATTTCCGCTAATTCGATGCACTTTTATAGCGTTGGATGCCACAGGCCAAAGCTACAAAGATTTAAAGCCAAGCGATTTCGATGTTTTCGAACGCGGGAAAAATATGAACTCCACCGTGCAAGTTGAATGTAAAGATACACTTGTCGAGCCAGCGGTGAGCATAATTTTGGTTGTTGACCAAAGCACTTCGATGCTTTTGGCAAACGAAGCTGGAGAAAGGCGTTGGGATTGGGTTAAACTTGGCGTCGAAGCTTTTGTGAATACTATCAACTTCAGGACTGGGACAAAGGTTGCTTTAATCTCTTTTGGGAATTTTGCATATATTCGTTGCAATTTCACTGATAACAAAAAAGANCTGTTGGATTCGCTGAACAATACTTGGGTTGGCGGCGGAACCAAATATGAGCCCCCTTTCCTCGATAGAGATAATGGCGCTATAAATCTTTTCTTAAATGGCTCGCCCGACCCAACCAAGAGAAGAATAATTGTCTTTTTAACCGATGGCGAACCTAATGACCCACCGAAAACTGATTCTATTGTTAAGGAACTACAAAGGGTTAATGCACAAGTTTATGCTATTACCCTTGCTATGCCTATGCATCCAGCATTAGAGGAAATTTCATCTAAAACAGGAGGGAAAGCTTACAAAGTTGAAACCAAGGACGAACTTGAAAATATTTATAGGTTCATTGCCTTGGATATCCAAAGGAAACAGCTTTGTAATCTAACTTGGATAACCGAATATGGTTGCGATAAATTGGATTTAATTAGGGATATTCGAATAGTTTTCAAACGGCAATCTGTTACAATTGAACGAAGTTACGAAGCTCCTCCTTTCAGTATTGCTAAATTACCAATCGATGGAAATATTTACGATTTTCTCGACCCCGCTCCGAATCAATTTAATGAAATGGATTTGACTATAAATTCGCCTGTCACAGATTATGCTATTTCGGATATTAAAATAATCCCGACTTCATATTTTCAAGTTGTAAATTGGGATGTGGGTGGGTCTGGCGGAGCTCCGCCTTTTACAATTCCAGCCGGTGGTTCGAGGACAATTCGGATACGCTTTACCCAAGGTTCAACAAGGGCATATCGCGAAGCTACGATGTACATTACAGCAAAGCCCTGTCCAGCACAAGTTAAACTAATCGGGGGAATTTCTCAGGTGCGGATTATCTCTCCAAATGGTGGCGAAATCTTTTCGGTTTGTGATACAATTAATATAATTTGGAGTGGGGTTGAACCCGATAAGCCTGTAAACCTATTTTACAGTACCGATGGTGGAACTTCTTGGCGTTCGCTTGCCTCGAATGTTCGGGGACTTTCGTACAAATGGATACCCCCGGTTGGTGGCAATAACTTCCGTATCAAAGCGACGGTTGCTCCTGTTTCTTCATATATTTGGGCAAAGGGAATTGGAGGTCCCGAAGATGATTTTGGACGAAGCATAGCAATTACAGAAGATAACTCTTATGTGTACATTTGTGGTTCATTTTCTGGAACCATCGAATTCGAGAACAACAAAAGGCTAACAAGTGTTGGTGGCTACGATTTATTTGTGGCAAAGTACGACCGAGACGGAAATCTAATCTGGGCACAATCTGCCGGTGGATATGGTGTTGATACAGCTGCTGGAATTTGTGTCGACCGCGCAGGCAATGCTTATGTTGTTGGAACTTGCCAGCAAACTGCTACTTTTGGATACATATCTCCAAATATGCCCATTGCTGGTGCTCCATATTGCTTTGTTGCAAAATTCCCAGCAAGTGGGTCATCTCCCCTTGTTACGCTGATAGGACCAAACCAAACTTACAATAATTTTAAGGCTTGGGGGCAAAAAATTAAGTATAAAGTGAACAACCCACCAAATTCTGATGAGATTATTATTCTTGGGGAATATCTCAATCAAATACAAACAGTGAATTACTCTTTGCCCAAAGTAACTGTTCCTACAACTTTCACAGGGGTTTTGTATCCAGATTTGTCCATTCAATATACCCAAAAAGGCGGTACCGACGATGGCACATTTTCGAAAATGGTTGCCTACGATGGTAATGGCGATAGATACGAGGTTGGAAGCTTCACCGGTACTCTAAAAAGTGATAATATCGTTATTACAAGCAAAGGTAAAAACGATGTATTTATTCGTAGGTATGGTGGAAGTCCGGGAAGCGAAGATATAAGTGATTCTGTATTTTCTGTTCAATCGCCTGTTTGGAAATTTGCAAACAACAATTTTGTTTTTGCCGAATGCACAATTGGCTTGATTATAGATTCTGTTGTAAGTAATTTTATCTGCAACGTTGGAAATGTTCCAATTACTATTGTGAATAACACAATTACAGGTGCAAATTCAAATGAATTTAAATTAGGCTTTTCGCTTGTGGGGAGGAAAATACTTCCTGGCGAATGCATTCCATTGGAAATCGTTTTTGAACCAAAAGATGTTGGACCGAGAAATGCCCAATTGATTTTAACTCCTGACTGTGGAAGCAATCTTGTATTGAATTTGAGTGGCGAAGGTGTTTGTTCTGGTGAATCTGTTCCACAAGTGAATCTTGGTCCTTCGAATCTGAGTGTTAAAGTTACCAAATTAGTCAAGTGCATTTTCAAGAATACAAATCCAGCTTCCGTCCCCGTTAAATTAGTGATTTATGGACCGAATGCTTCCGATTTTTCTGTGCCATTTTATAGCTTAATTGTAAAGCCTGACTCTTGTTTGGATTTGGAAGTTTCATTTATACCTTCCGGGGCGGGTTTAAGGAAAGCAACTTTAAAGTTTGAACTTCCTACTGGATGCATAAGCCCCGAAACCGAGCTTATTGGCACAGGAGTAGATGCCGACATTCTTGTTCAATCTATCGATTGGAAGGGCAGGAGGTTGAAGACTTTGAATGATACAAACTTAGTGATTATTAACAGAAGTTCAATTCCTCAAAAGCTAATCGATATTTCTTTCCAGGACCCAATTCCGAACTTCCAGTTTATTAATCAACCTCCGGTTAATCTTCCCGTTGTAATTCCACAAAATGATAGCATTTTGATACCAATTAGATTTGTTCCCGACGAGGAGATATCTTATTCTAACACAATAGTTGTTAAGTTTGAAGGGCTTTTGAGCGATTTGCTTGCAAACGTTAAGGGCGAAGGAATCCTGCCGAAAATTGAGTTGAAATGGACTTGCTTGGATGCAGTTAAACCGGGGGAACGCGGAATGGCTGAATTTGAAGTGTCGAATCCAAGCACAACTGCCGATTTGTTCATTTACAAGATGGACTTTAAATATAAGACTGGCGATTTCACTTGGGTCAATTCAGTCCCAGAAAATGAGATAATTCCAAAGTCTTCGAGCAAAGTTTATGAAGTTTATTTCATCCCAAAAACGCCGGGCACTCGTGCTGATTTAATCGAGATACAACACGATGCTGCCCCGGGTCCGAATCCAAGCCCGCGAATTGATACAACTTTTGATGCAGAATGCGATGGGCTTGGTCTAAGCACTGTTAGTTCAATTGATTTTGGCAATAGCTTGATTTGCGACCAGAATCATTACGATATGAAATTAAATAACGATAGCTGGCAAACTCCAATCACAATCACTGGCTTTGAAATTACTGGAATCGGAGCCGAAGCATTTAGATTGAACGAGAACTTCCCGATTGTTGTTCCGCCAAGCAATTTCACAGTTCTGAAGTTGACATTTGAACCACCTGATGCAAAAGTTTACGAAGCTACATTGAAATTTAAAACATCCATTGACCTCGATATAGTTGTTCAGCTTAAAGGCACTGGTGTTTTGCTCGATTTTTATTCCGATAATCCTGAATGGCGCTTGGAACCAATGTTTTCGAGAAAACTTACCGTTAAAGCTCGAACGCCTAAGCTTTACAACTCTGTTATTAGCTCGATGAATCTCGATATCTTCTATAACAACAAAATGATACGAATAGATACAATTCTTCCTGCTTCGAATTTGAAAAATTGGACTTGGAATTCCTCGAAAGTTGTTGAACCCGGACATCTCAGTTTAGATGGCACCGGGAACCTTACCACGCCATTCGACCTTGAATTGTTTACAATCGACTTTACCGTATTTCTTGGAGATGTTAAGGAATCTACTTTCGATTTGGATTTCCGAAGCAATAGTTGTATTTCGCCTCTCGATGTTGTTTCGAAAATCATTTTATCGAATGTGTGCTTTGTGGATGGTCGATTGATAACGGTTTCGGAGCATAAATATTATTTAAACGCACCAGAGCCAAACCCAGCGGGGAATGAAGTTACTATAAGCTTTGGAATAGCTTTTGATGATTATGTTGATATGACCCTTTACAATGTTTATGGTCAACAGGTAAAGACAATTTTCGAAGAGAAGATGAAGGCTGGGGGATATAATCTCTTCCTCAATGTTTCAGATTTGGGCGATGGAGTTTATTATTTGAAATTCCGTTCTGGAAGCTATATGCAGATTGTTCCATTAATAATTGCAAAGTAATTCGATGGTTAAATTCATTGTAATAGCTGGTCCCTGTGTTGTTGAATCCAGGGACCTGCTTTTCGAAGTTGCACAAAGTTTTGTTGATATTGAGAAAAAATTTCCCGTGCAATTTTTCTTTAAATCCTCTTATCGGAAGGCAAATCGAACAAGCCTAAAATCCTTTGCTGGGATAGGGGATGAACTTGCAGTTCAGTATCTTTACGAAGTGAAGCAAGCATTTGGACTCAAAATATTAAGTGATGTGCATTCCGCAGTGGATGTCGAAAAATTTGCTACATATTTTGATGTCGTACAAATCCCAGCTTTTTTGTGTAGGCAAACAGATTTGCTCCTTTCTGCTGGGAAATCAGGGAAAATAGTGAACATCAAGAAGGGCCAATTTGTTTCGCCTTGGGATATTGGGAAAGCGGTGGAAAAAGTTCGTAGCACTGGTAACGAAAATGTTTGGCTAACTGAAAGAGGTACTTTTTTTGGCTACAACGACCTTGTGGTGGATTTTCGGTCTTTGCTTATTATGAAGAAATTCAATTGTCCCGTGATATTCGATGCCACTCACTCATTGCAAAGGCCTTCGCTGGGCGAGCAAAGCGGTGGTTTCCGGGAGTTTATTTTTCCTATGGCTCGTGCTTCTGCCGTTGTTGGAATTGACGGTTTGTTTTTCGAAACCCATCCTTCGCCCGAAAAAGCTTTGAGCGACTCTGCAACTCAATTGCCCTTGAAATATGCCTATGATTTGATTTATCAAGTCCTTGAATTGAGAGAAAAAGTTAAAAGTTTGAATGAACCATTGCTTTAAATATTTACTGTTTTTGGGTCTTCTTATTTTGTTTTTGCCCTCTTGTGGAGTCGAAGATTGTGGTTGCAACACTTTCTCTCCAATCAATGGTAGATGGTATGGAAAACTTGAAGGAGAGAATTCCAAAATCGAATTGTTCATCAATCTAACCGAAAAGAATTCGAATCTGTATGGCAGTGGCAATCTTTGGATTGTCACAAATTCAATTAATTTTGAGAATGTTGTTTCCGTAAAAGGTTCTTTTGTTTCGAACAAGGTTGTCATTTCATTTTTTGAAATCGATTCGATTTACTTCGAGGGGCTTTTGAATTCTGCCAAAGATAGTATTGTTGGGAATTTCTTCGTGAAATCGGCGCAATATCCTTTCTCAATAAATAAGATTAAGTGATTCTTTGATTTTAGACTCGACCAGTTCCGTTATTTTCAATGCCTGCGAAGCCTCGAATGCAGAAACAGGAATTGGTTTTCCAAAAAGTATTGCCTCGAAAAAGCTTTTGTGTTCTTCCTCTATTGCGTTTGTCGGTTCAACGTTAGGAGTTTCATAAAAAATTTGAACATCTCGCGGGGAATCGAAAATGTTTCCTAACATCATCGCCGGAGTTCCAGCAGAAGTTGAGTCGCTCTTGTCTGTAAGCCTGAAAACCTCGACTTTCTGGTTGCCGAAATCAATAGAAAAGTAGGCTTGCTTTTGGAAAATTCTCATTTTTCTTGTCGGCTTGGCAGAAATTCTCGAAGCGGTTAGGTTTGCGATAGCTCCGTTTTCGAATTCAATTCTTGCGTTTGCTATGTCGATAGTTTCGGTTAACACTGGCACACCGTTAGCGTAGATGTTCTTTACGGGAGATTTGACCAACCAAAGTACGATGTCGATGTCGTGAATCATCAAGTCGGAAACAACAGATACATCGATGGCTCGTGCTTTGAATTGACTTAATCTGTGGGCTTCGATGAACAAAGGTTTAGGATTGTATCTCATAACTGCTTTGAGTGCGGGATTGAAGCGTTCGACGTGCCCAACCTGAATTATTAACCTTTTTTGTTTAGCAATCGCAATAAGCGAAAGAGCTTTCTGGTAGCTATCGGTGATGGGCTTTTCAATAAAGCAATGTTTTCCGTTTTCAAGGAAGAATTTTGCAATATCGAAGTGCGTTGTTGTTGGGGTAGCAATTATCACTGCGTCAGAAAATTTTAAAGCTTCGTCGAGCGATTCAAATGCTTGCGTTGAATACTGCTTTGCAATTTCTTTGGCTTTTTCTTTGTCGATATCATAGATTCCTGTAAGCTCAGCAAGGTTGTTGTTTGCAAGCAATTTGGTGTGAATAGCACCAAGATGGCCTACTCCTACAACTGCTACTTTAAGTTTCATATTTCCCCATTGTTTTTCATTCACACTTAATCAAAAAAAGAAATATGTTCTTGTTCAAAACCGTAATCTATTTCAATAGCATCTTCTTTGGCTTTTTGTTTGGCAATTTTGTCTGCTTTTTCATTGTAGGTATTACCTGAATGTCCCGGCACCCAAAGAATTTCTGGTTGGACAAAATTTCGATAATGCAGGAATTGTTTCCATAAATCGATGTTCATTACATTCTGTTTCGCAGAAGTTTTCCACCCATTTCTATTCCATCGTTCCAGCCATCCTTCGTTTATAGCTTTGGCAACTAATTGCGAATCGGTATAAATTTTAACATATTTGATATTGTTGTTCTTGCAAAAGTTTAAAGTTTCGACCACTGCCATCAGTTCCATCCGATTATTTGTGGTTTTCCGAAATGCGCGGGAAAGGACGATTGGTGCCCTTTCGTAGATTAGGATTATCGAAAAAGCGCCGGGTCCCGGGTTGCCGAGTGAAGTTCCGTCTGTATAGGCTTCCAACTTATCTCCCAAAAAATCAAATTTACATTTTGCTAATTTACAGAAAAATCTTAATTTGGCTTTGTGTAAAATAATAAAGAGGTAAGAAATGTTGAAGTTAACTTACTTAAGCCATTCTACTTTTATTTTAGACGATGGGAATTACAAATTGATAATCGACCCATTTATTACTGGGAACCCTACCTGCCCGGTTAAGGTCGAAGATGTTAAGGTGAACTTCGTTGTATTAACACACGCTCATGGCGACCATCTTGGCGATGCATTCACTATTGCCAAAGACAACGATGCACTCGTTATTGCTGTGAATGAGCTTGCAAATTATGCTGCGGAAAATGGTTGCAAAGCCCACAATATGCATATCGGGGGTGGATACAACTTTTCGTTCGGACGGCTAAAATTTACAATCGCTCATCACGGTTCATCCTCGCCCGATGGCAGATATATGGGTGAGCCAGCAGGTGTTGTTATCAAAATGGGTGGTAAAACTGTTTATCACACGGGCGATACTGGTTTGTTCCTCGATATGAAGCTTATTGGGGAACTCGATAAGATTGACATTTTCCTCGTTCCAATTGGCGATAACTTTACAATGGGAATTGACGATGCGGTTAAGGCAGTTGAATTTGTTAATCCTGTCTTAATTATTCCAATGCACTACAATACATTTCCCGTCATTCCAGCAGACCCGAATGAATTTAAGAAGAAGGTTGAATCGCTTGGAAAAAACTGCCGAGTTATGGAATTTGGCGAGACAATAGAATTTTAAGCTCCAATTTTGAAATCAGAATTTAAAAGTTGATTTTCCAAAAAAGTTTTGGAAAAGGATAGGTTATTTTTTTGTAGTTCCTTGTGATGTGAACAACTGGATTTGATAATTTCAGAAGTTCATATATTATATTCTGTGAGGGAAAAGCTCCAAAGTCATTGTGAGTGATTTTTTGTGATTTTCTGAAATGTTTTCAATGCTATTTAAAAACAACCATCTGTGAGTGTTGAAAATAGAAAGGGCTGACTTGTGTCCCAAGCCAGCCCCAATTTAAAATGTTCTTGATTTTATGCTTCTATTATCTCACTAAAACAAATGGAAATACAAATTGTTCGCCATTTGTTCGGACAATTATATAATATGCTCCGCTGGGTAAATTGTTTAAATCAAGATTGATGTGGTTGCGGACAATCTCTTCGGGTTGGAAGTTCAAAGTTTCAATATTTTGCGAGAGATTGTTGAAAACCGATATTGAAACAGGTTTGTTTAAAGTTAGATTATTGAATTGTACCTCAATTGTTTGACTAAGTGGATTGGAAATAATCTTAACAGGCGAACTAAGATTGTTTTCGCCATCGACAAAAATAAGTCCTTCAACTTCACCTCTCAATTCGATGTAAAATTCTTTATTCTCTTTGGCATTTGTAACGACTCGGATGCGTGCATTGTATACTCTTTCTTCATCGGTAGCAGCTGAGAAGCGGACTTTGACTTTAACAGAATCACCGGGTTCAATGTAAATCGGTGTTTGAAGAACTTGGGCAAAGTCGAACCGTTTATAATCCTTGTATGTTGTATCAATTTTGAATTCCGAAATTTCAAGGGTTTGGTCCCCAATGTTTTTCAAGACAAGTTCAATAATTTTACTTGTAGGCTTTTTGACTTTGCCAAAATCGATAAGATTTTCGGGGAAGTTGGTTGTCAAAATGGGACCTTTGGCTTGGATTCCGCCGCCATAGCCCCAAACTTCGATGTAGCGATATTCTTGATACAATGCATTGGATTTAATCGAAAGAGAGCCTTTGTAGCCTATTTTTTCTTTTGGAGTGAACCTAATCTTTACAGAGTGGGATTGTCCTCGATTAAGTGTAATGGGGTTGGTTATTTTGCCAGAAATAATTTCGAAAACATCGTCGGGGTTTTCCCAGAAGTCGATTTCTTCGAGTACTAAATCGAGTTTGCCTGTGCTAATGATTTTCATTTCAATAGTATCGGACTTTCCGGGTTCTACTTCGCCAAAGTCAACAATAATTGGGTCGACATCATAAGTTGCACCATCGGGAGCGATATTCCCTTTAAGCCAGTTTATTGCCCGCAAAAGTTGATACGCACGAGGAATATCGCCAGCAAATGCTTCGAAACCAATGCTCCAGAAGCATAATCGTGCAGTCCCAATCTCAGTTCGAATACCAACTATTGTGTCGTCGGGATAGTCGTTGTTTGTTCGGATGAAATGGTCTACTGGTGGATACTTTACGGGGTCTTTCGATTTGAAAACATCAAATTCGAGATAAATTGCAAGGGGCCACCAAGTTACCCCGGGTTGCGGTGTAAATCCAATATTGCACCATTTAATTATTGACTGGCCAACGGGGTCGCCAAAAGCACCACGAACATTGAAACTCCAATATTCAATTTGATTACCTGTTTGCCGCGAGACTTTCATTCTTGTTAAGTATTCAATTCCAAGTGTGTCCGAAAGAAATTTTTGAACCTCAGGGTTCAAATCGCCCCCAGCAGGATTGAATGCATAGTATAAAACATTTCTACCTATAATTAAACAGTTTTTACCCGCTGCAATCATTTGTCGGATTGCATTTAAAACACTTGCATTTCCTACACGGGTGTTTAGTCGGTTATTGCCAAGAAGGAAAATAGCAACATCGAAATCTGTTAATTTGTATTGTTGCAAGGTAACATCATTGAAGGGCTTACGAATAACATAGGGAGCAATTTCGGGCATATACTGGGGGTCGATAAGGTAATTCCAATAGGCACTATCGACAAAATTTTTGTTTTCGAGATTATCGAACAAGATATATTTNGGTTGCTCGGCAAAAACAGCTGACGGTTGCCTGTTTAGTGGTGCAATAAANAAAATCAATNCCAGAAAAATAAAAATCCGTTTCATAAAACCTCCCGTTGTTTANCAAAATAAAAGGGGTTGCCCCTTTGGGATANAAATCCTTTGGGACAACCCGTTAAAAAACAAAATACGATATTATTTAACCACAATAAATGGAATAAATNGCACATCGTTACCGATTTGGAGCTTCAAGTTGTACCTTCCGCTTGGTATTGAGTGAGTGGAGAATCGCAGCTGAGTTATCGATTGCGACAAGTTCGTGGTACCTAAATCTGCAATCAAGTTTCCATTTAGGTCGTAAACTTTCATCGAAACTTCTTTGGAAGCCCCGAGTTTAGTTGTTGCAAGAATTGTGAGTTCGTTGCCAACAGGAATTGGGGTAATTGCAATTTTTGTTCCATCGGGGAATTCACTTTCGGAGACAGAACCAGCTGTTGTACCTCGACCAGTTAATGGAA
>RCNO01000053.1 GCA_003731685.1 Bacteroidetes/Chlorobi group bacterium MS-B_bin-24 | reverse complement strand
TTTTTTTGTGATTGAAAAATGGACAAATATCCAAAGTTATTGTTGCCTGACATTCCAAATTTAAACGATTTGGATGTGTATCTTTCGAATGGTGGATTCGAAGCCTACCGCAAGGCAATTCAGCAAACACCTGATGAAATAATCAACGAAGTAAAAAAATCGGGTTTGAGAGGAAGAGGGGGAGCCTGCTTTCCTACAGGCTTGAAATGGTCGTTTATGCCTAAGTCCAACAATGTTCCAAAGTATTTATGTGTAAATGGTGATGAATCCGAGCCAGGTTCCTTCAAGGATAGGCAAATATTCGAATTTAATCCCTTCCAACTTATCGAGGGGATTTTAATTGCTGGTTATGCAATGGGAATTACTACTGCTTACATTTATATCCGCGGCGAATATCACAAGTGGATTGATTTGATGCAAAAAGCTTTGGATACCGCATATTCCCGGGGCTTCGTCGGACCAAAAATGAGGGAAACCTTTGGCAATGATTATTGGCTGAACATCTATATTCACAAGGGTGCTGGTGCTTATATTTGTGGCGAAGAAACTGCTCTTATGAATTCTATTCAGGGGGACCGGGGTTATCCTCGGTTCAAACCGCCATTCCCAGCCCAAAGGGGTCTTTGGGGTTATCCAACAACTATTAATAATGTCGAAACAATTTCTGCGGTGCCTCCAATTATAAGAATGGGAGGAGAAGAGTATGCAAAAATTGGTGCCCAAAAACATCCGGGAACATTGTTGTTTGGAGTTAGTGGGCATATAAACAAACCTGGTGTTTACGAATTGCCGACAGGTACACCATTGAAAGAAATTATTTATGAACATTGCGGTGGCGTTTGGAAAGACAAGAAATTGAAAGCGGTAATTCCCGGTGGTTCATCTATGCCACCTTTGACGGCAGAAGAAGCAGAAGTTGCGCTGATGGACGAGGAGTCGCTCCAAAAGTTTGGAACTCATATTGGCACAGGCGGTATTATTGTTATGGACGAAGATACTGATATAGTCAAAGTTACTTATAGAATTGCACGATTTTACCACCATGAATCTTGTGGGCAATGTACACCTTGCCGTGAGGGTTGTGGGTGGATGGAAAAGATGCTCAAACGAATTATAGAAGGTGATGCAACATCGAAGGATTTAGATTTGCTTTATTCAGTTGCCTCGAACATAGAAGGTAATACAATTTGTGCTCTTGGCGACGCAGCCGCCTGGCCTGTAAAAGGGTTTTTAACCAAGTTCCGAGAGGATTTTGAGAAAAGGGTAAAGCCATCGCGTGAGTTTGTTGCTCCAAACATTGTTCACGGTAAAAGGCGTAGTGCACAGCTGCTGATTGAAAAACGTAATTAGCCGTGTCGGATGTGCATTATGTCGCCATCTTGGACGATGTAATCTTTTCCTTCGAGATGGAAAACGCCCTTTTCCTTGCATTTTGCAAAGGAGCCTAATTCTTTGAAATCATCGAAATGGACTACTTCGGCTCGTATAAACTTATTGAAGAAATCAGTGTGAATTACGCCTGCGGCTTCTTGGGCTGTCATTCCTTTTCGGATAGTCCAAGCACGGCATTCATCTTCGCCAACGGTGAAGAAAGAAAGTAAACCCAGCAAGTCGTAGGTGCTTCGCAATAAGCGCCTGAGAGCAGATTCTTTTAAACCATACTCTTTCATAAATTCTTCTCTTTCGTTTTCGGGCAATTGCATTATTTCTTTTTCTATTCTTGCGAAGAAGGGTTCAATCCTTGTTCTTTTGCCCGAAAATTTTTGATTTAAATCCGAAATAATGTCGTTGGCAATATCTATTTGGCTATCGGAAAGATTTATTGCGATAACAAGTGGTTTCATTGTCAAAAGTTGGTAATTTTTTTGCAAAAGTTCTTCATCCTTTGTCAATTCAATTTCGCGGAGTGGGATTCCGTCCTGCAATGTATTATGCCAACGTTTCAAAATTTGCTGATTCTTTTGAATTTCCTCTTTGTTTTTGGCTCGGCTTAATTCTTTTTCGAGTTTTTCGAGACGATTTTCGATGAATGATAAATCGAAAATTGTTGTGTCTTCGATAAAAATATTGATGTCTCTTTCGATGTCGATAGTCTCGTTTATAAGAGGAATCGAAGGGTCTTCGAAGCCACGAATGATGAGAATGAAAGCATCATAAATTTTTGCAGCCACAGAGAATTTCGAATTATAAGTGGAAATTTCTGGATTGGAGCTTCCCATAAAGTCATCAACTTCGAGCGTTGCATTCACTTTGCGGCGAGGATTGAATATTGCTGTTAAAAAGTCTAATCTTTCGTCGGGTATTTTAATGACCGAAAACGAAGATTTGCTTTTGGAATGCTCTGCCGAAGTTCCTTCGTCGGAGCTTAATGATTCAAAAAAAGTAGTTTTTCCTGAATATGGTAAACCAACTATGCCTATTTTCATTTTCTTAAAAATAATTTATAGATTTTCAAAATTAACAATTATTTGAGATTTATTTGACGATTTAAAATACATCATATAACTAATCGTTTATGCTTTTTTAGATTTTTTTAGGAGTTTTTAATGGAACATTTAACAAAGCAAACCTTTATTGAAAAAGTTTTCGATTTCGAAAACAACGAGGAATGGGTTTTCAAAGGGAAAAAACCTGCAATTATCGACTTTTACGCAGATTGGTGTGGACCTTGCAAGATTGTTTCTCCGATTCTCGAAGAACTTGACCGCGAGTATCAAGGTTTGATTGATTTTTATAAAATCGATACAGACCAGGAACAGGAACTTGCCGCTATGTTTGGAATTCGTTCTATCCCGACGATTTTGTTTATTCCTGTCGACGACCAACCAAGAATTGCAGTCGGGGCGATGCCTAAAGATGTTTACGAGAAAGCAATCGAAGACTTGTTTAAATTGAAGAAGCCCTTGATTCACTAACAATGCAAGAAATTTTCGCAATAATTGGGAGAGCTTTGCTCTCCTTTTTCTTTTTTAACTTTTTTATTTGGTTATTTTCAAATGATTTATTAATTTGCATCTCTTTAATTTTTATGTTTAACAAATTATAATGGAAAAACGGAGGTTTCTGGATGACTGAAACTACTATTAGCCAATTAGAAAATGTAGAACCAGTCGATAACACACAATTTGAATCTGCAATGAAAGTTCCAACCAAGCCAAGCGTTCTCGCAAATCTTTTGGATATGAATTTTAGCGACCTTGAAATCGATGAAAAAACATTTTCTGAACTTATCGAAAAAAATTTCAAGGACATTAAAGAAGGTCAATTGATTCGCGGTAAAATTGTCGATATTACCAAAGATGAAGTTTTTGTAGACCTTGGCTTTAAAAGCGTTGGGGTTATTCCTCGTAGTGAATTGTTGAATTCTGAAACATTAAAGATTGGTGACCAGATTGATGTTTTCGTCGAGGCTCTGGAAGATAGCCAAGGCAGGGTTTTGCTTTCCCGCAAGAGAGCCGATTTTATGAGAATCTGGCAGGAGATAAACCGAATCTATGAGAATCAGGAAGTTGTTCCGGTTAGAATTTTGCGGAGAATTAAAGGTGGAATGGTCGTAGACCTTCTCGGTGTCGAGGCTTTTCTTCCCGGCTCGCAAATCGATATCCGCCCTGTTCGGGATTTTGATTCTTGGGTTGGTAAAACCTTAGATGTTAAAATTGTAAAAGTAAACCATCCAAACGAAAATGTTGTTGTTAGCCATAAAGTCATTCTCGAAGAACAACTAAAAGACCAACGCGAGGCTTTGCTATCGAAATTAGAAAAAGGATTGGTACTCGAAGGCGTTGTGAAAGCCATTGCCGATTTTGGTATTTTCGTCGATCTTGGTGGTGTTGATGGTTTGGTACATATTACAGACTTATCTTGGGGAAGAGTTACCCATCCAAGTGAAGTTGTTGAACTGGACCAAAAAGTCAAAGTTGTTGTTTTGGATTTCGACCCGGATAAGAAGAGAATTTCGTTGGGAATGAAGCAGCTTACACCACATCCGTGGGATTCAATTGGCGACAAGTATGAGAAAGGTACCAAAGTTCGCGGAAAAGTTGTCAGTTTGACCGATTATGGCGCATTTATCGAGATCGAAAAGGGGATCGAGGGGTTGATTCATATCAGCGAAATGTCTTGGACACAACACGTCAAACATCCTTCGCAAGTTGTTTCTCTTGGGCAAATTGTCGAGGCTGTTGTTTTGAATATAGATAAAGAGGAGCGGAAGTTGGCTCTTGGTATGAAACAACTTGAACCAGACCCTTGGGAAGAACTTGCCGAAAAATATCCAGTTGGTTCACGCCACAAAGGTATTGTTCGCAACATCACCAACTTTGGTGTGTTTGTTGAACTCGAACCCGGTGTTGATGGACTTATACACATTAGTGATTTATCGTGGACAAAGAAGATTCGCCATCCCGGTGAGTTTGTAAAGAAAGGCGAAGAGTTGGAAGTTGTCGTTCTGGCAGTAGATAAGGAACAACGAAGAATTGCTCTTGGACACAAGCAAATTCAAGAGGACCCGTGGGATTACTTTGAACAAAAGTATAAAGTTGGAACTCTTACCGAAGGCAAAATTGAACGCATCATCGAAAAAGGTGTTATTGTTGAGTTGCCCGATGGCGTAGATGGTTTTGTTCCAGTGTCTCAGCTTTCATTTGCACCTGTCCGAGTGATTAGCGATTACTTCAAGATTGGGGACCGTTTACCCTTGCGTGTTGTTGAGTTCGAAAAAGCCTCGAAGAAGATTGTCTTGTCCGCTGTCGAAGCGTTACGGACAATGGTTCAGGCTGCAATTGATGCATACAATGCAGAACACCCAGTTCCGAATGCTGATAAAGTTGTTATAGATACTTCCCGAAGTTACTTCGATTCTTCCGAAGCTGCGGATTACGAAGGTATCGAAACCAAGTTGCAACCCGACGAACATATATCGAGTGCGCTTTATCCTTCGCTTGTTACTTCATACACTGTGCCTCCCGCAGAACCGAAAGATGAACCAATAATTCCCAGGACCGAGGAAACAGCCCAAGTTCAAAGTTCAGAGAGCGAACAACCATCCCAATCTGAATCTTTGAATGTCGAAACCACGGCTGAATCGCAAGTTGAATCTGGGGAAGTTTCTGTTGAATTTGATTTAGAGATCAAACCAGAAACACCTGAAAGTGAAGATAAAGAGCCACAACAGTAATTTTAACATATATAATAATGAGGCTATTCGAACCATTTCGGTAGCCTTTTGCTTTTTAAAAAAATGTTGATTTCGCTTAACAGTAAGGTTGCTTTTGTGTGTGGTGCTTCCCAAGGAATTGGGAAAGCCATTGCTTACCAATTTGCTTTAGCAGGAGCCAAGGTAATTCTCCTTGCCCGAAACGAAGAAAACCTCTCCAAAAACGTTTTTGAACTAAGGCAAAAAACAGGGATTGAGCATTCGTATATTTGTTGTGACATTTCAAATCAAAATGATTTGGAATCAAAGGTTAAACATATACTTGAACAAAATCAATCGATAGATGTTTTGGTGAATAATACCGGTGGACCCGCCCCGGGAAAGTTGACCGATGCAGAGTTGGAGGATTTCCAAAAAGCTTTTGCACAGCATATTCTTTCCGCTCAGCTATTGGTTAAATTGCTTTTACCCGGTATGATTTCCAAGAATTTTGGAAGAATAATAAACATCGTTTCTGTTGGGATGCGGCAACCAATTGACAATCTTGGTGTTTCCAATACTATTCGCGGAGCAATGGGCAGTTGGGCAAAAACTCTTTCGCGCGAAGTGGCTCCTTATGGGATTACCGTGAATAATATTTTGCCGGGGTATACAGCGACGGAACGATTACAATTTCTGCTGGAGCAAACCGCTTTCCGCAATAATACTTCCTATGATATGGAATTGAATAAAATTCTCGAAAGAATTCCCGCGAAAAGACTTGGTAGCCCCGATGAAATTGCTTATCTTGCAACTTTCTTAGCATCCGATTATGCAAGTTACATTAATGGTGCAAGCATTCCTGTTGATGGTGGATTTTTATTTTGTATTTAGTATTTATAATAAAAAGGAGTTTTTATGGAAAATATTCTTAAACGGCTCAAAGAGGATAAGGTTACTTTTGTTAACCTTCAGTTTGCCGATATTCTTGGCACTTTGAAAGAAGTTACTATACCAGTTTCGAAGATAGAGGATTCGTTGCGTTATGGAACTTGGTTCGATGGCTCTTCGATAGAGGGTTTTGCTCGAATCCACGAAAGCGACCTTTACTTGAAGCCAGACCTTTCGACTTATGCAATCATTCCTTGGCTTTCGAAAGGCGAAGACCGAACTGCGCGCTTCATTTGCGATATCTATAAGCCTAATGGGGAACCATTCGAAGCCGACCCTCGGTATATTTTGAAGAAAATCCTCGCAGAAGCACAGCAATTAGGCTTCCAATATAATCTTGGTCCCGAAGTTGAGTTTTTCCTTTTCAAGATGAATGATTCAAAACATCAACCAATTGACAATCGAGGCTATTTCGACCTCGCAGGGGAATTTGCACAGGAGATAATGCGAGAAATCACCAAGAATCTTGAATATTTTAACATAGAAGTAGAGGCTACCCATCACGAAGTTGCTATTGGGCAATTCGAAGTTGATTTTCGTTATGGGGATGCACTTTCGACTGCCGACCGAGTTCTAACCCTTCGTGCAACAGTTAAAGCCGTTGCCCAGAAGTACAATCTAATTGCCTCGTTTATGCCCAAACCAATATTGGGAATTAATGGCTCGGGTATGCACGTTCACCAAAGTCTTTATGATATTGAGGCAAAACGCAATGCTTTCTTCGACGATAAAGATAAATACAATCTTTCGCCCGTAGCATATTCATTTATTGCGGGGCAATTGAAGTATGTGAAGGAAATATGCGCAGTGTTGTGCCCAACGGTAAATTCTTACAAGAGATTAGTTGCTGGATACGAAGCTCCCGTATATATTTCTTGGGCGAGAATTAATCGTTCAGCACTGATTAGAATTCCAAAGTGGTTCGAAGAGAAGAAAGAATCTGCACGAATTGAGCTTCGCTGTCCAGACCCTTCGACAAATCCTTACCTTGCCTTTGCTGTAATGCTTTCGGCTGGGTTGGAGGGAATCAAAAACAATATTCAACCCCCAGAGCCAATCGAAGAGGATTTATACCACTTTAGTAATCATCAACTCGAGGAACTTCATATCGAAACACTGCCATCCTCGCTATTCGAGGCTATTGAGTATTTCCGCCAAAGTGAATTGTGCAGAAAAACTCTCGGTGATGTGCTTTTCCGCCGATACATTAGAATTAAAGAGCGGGAATGGAATGATTTCAAAATACAAGTAACTGAGTGGGAAGTTGAGCATTATCTCGACATTTAAACAAGCGTTGTGAAAAGCAAATTTAAAAACTTAGTTCCTATTCATATTTCGATTTTAGTTGTATTAGCATTTGTTTTTTACAAACCAGTTCTCTCTTACCAATTTGTTTGGGACGATACGCAACTATATATAAATCCAAGCAAAATCCCGCCCGGCAAGCCTTTTGATAAGGTCTTCGAGAATTTCATTCCCCAAAAAGACAAGATGTACATCCCAGTTACTTATTTCTTTTGGTCTTTGATTAGTGCTTTTGGTGGAGTTGATAATGGAAATTTTAATCCTTTCCCTTTTCATCTTCTAAACCTTCTCCTGCATATTTTAAATACTATACTAGTCTTTTTGCTTTTCAAAAGATTGCTGAACGATGACTTTTGGGCTTTTGTCGGGGCATTTATCTTTTCGCTGCATCCAATACAAATAGAATCGGTGGCGTGGATTTCGGAGGCTCGGGGGCTTTTGTCAACTTTTTGGGGTTTGCTTGCGTTATTGATTTATCTTCAGAATTCGAAGAAAGGAATTAAAATTGTTGCTTGCCTGGTTTTGCTTTCGCTTTCGATTTTGTCCAAACCAAGCGGTATAGTCTTCCCGCTTATCATTGTGTTATTGGACTGGTTTTGGAACAACATAAAAAACCCCGTCGATTTGTTAAAAAGGAATGTCTTTTACTTGTTGATAACTTTGCCGTTCATTTTTATTTCGTTTCAAGGTGAAGCAACCAAGACTATTTCGTTCGAAATTCCAATTCTTTGGCGACCCATTGTTTGGATTAATTCGCTGGGCTTCTATTTGGAAAAATTTTTCATTCCTTGGAACCTTTCCCCGGGGTATGGCTTGACTTTCAATTTTTTAAAAAACAATCCAATTTATTTCTATTCAATTTTGGTTGGCTTGGTTGCAGTTGTTGCTGGTTTTGTAATTAAAAGAAGGGAATACTGGTTTGGGCTTCTTTTGCTTTCGCTTGGCTACTTGCCTGTATCGAATTTAGTGACTTTCTATTACCAATATTGGTCGACTGTTGCCGACCGATATGTTTATTTTTCGGTCATTGGATTCGCATTTTGGATTTCCTACTTTGCTTCTTTATATTTGAAAAAATACAGAGCTTATTATTTAATTGGTTTGGGCGTTATATTCTTTTTGTTTTCGCAAAAAGAAATTTCCAAGTGGCAAGATGAGTTTTCGCTTTGGCAGGACTGTATCGAAAAATACCCCGAACGCATTCCACATCCCTACTTAGGGCGGGGAATGATTTTTGAATCGCAGGGGAATTTATATTCCGCTTTGAATGATTATTCCAAAGCAGTTACCATTGATTCATCATATTATTTTGGATATTACAATCGTGGAAATATAAATCTCGATTTACGCAGGTATTCCGAGGCAATTAAAGATTTTACACGNGCAATTCAATTNAATCCAAATTATGTCAATTCTTACGTGAATCGTGGATTATGCTATTTGGAATTGGGCGAATATAGGAATTCAATTGAAGACTTCACCAAGGCTTTGGCATTGGATTCCCTGCAAGCAGATGTTTGGTATTCCCTTGGCGATGCCTACTTTTCCAACAAAGACTATTCTCGTTCATTGAGTTGTTATCTTAAAGCCAAAGATTTAGGTTTGACCGAAAAAGATTTGCTCGAAAAGATTGAGCAGGCGAAAAAAGCCACAAGCCAATACCAATAGACATCGAATGTATTTGACACACCCGATGTCTTTGCACATTCTATTTTTCACTTTTTTGTTCTCTTACCCGAATCCCGAAAAAAAATTTGTTACTTCATAATTTTTTGTTAATTTAGTAATGTCATTATTCACTTGGAGGATTTATGAAAAAAAATATGGGTTCTTTCGACCGTACTTTAAGGATTATCTTGGCGATAGTCCTTGCTTTATTGATTGCCTTCGGGCAGCTAAAAGGTTTGGGGGCAATAATTTTTGGCATAATCGCCGTAATTTTCGTCATAACTGGACTAATCGGAGTTTGCCCCTTGTATTATCCTTTTAAAATTAATACAGCAGGAAAGGAAAAAGAAGAAAAACCTTCCTAATTTCTTTTTACAATACAACATAAAAGGAGGGAAAAATGAAAATCCTTTTGCTTTTCCTTTTTGTAGTTTTTTTGAAAGGGGATAGTATGAATCTAAAAATTTACAGTTCTGCATTCGAAGATGGGGGGATGATACCATCGAAATACACTTGCGATGGTGCAGACATTTCCCCTCCGCTCGCCTGGTCTGGACTTCCCGAGGGCACAAAGTCGATTGCTATTATCAATGACGACCCTGATGCTCCAATGGGGACTTGGGTGCATTGGGTGATTTACAACATTCCGCCCACTGCACAAGGACTCGCCGAAGATATTAAACGAGTGGAGAAACTTCCCGACGGAACTTTGCAGGGGAAGAATAGCTGGGGCAGGATTGGTTATGGTGGACCTTGCCCTCCCGGTGGCACTCATCGCTATTTCTTCAAAATTTACGCACTCGATAAGATGCTGAACTTGAAACCCGGCGCCACGAAAGAGGAGCTGCTTACCGCTATGAAAGGTCATATTCTTGCACAGGCTCAGTTCTATGGGAAATACTCAAGGAAAAGGTAAGGCTGTCTCTTCCAAAAAATATTTCGATTACTTTCTTTTAGGATTTTGGTATTTATTCCGGCTCGCATTCTTTTTGCTCGTGATATTTATGGTGCTTTTCCTTGGACAGAAGATTTTTTCGATTATACTCAATGGGATTTACCGCTTGGGTTGCAACTTCTTGGCTTTGTGGGTTTAATGGTTGGGATGATACTACTGTTTTTCCGACCCAAATATTCTGGATGGGTCATAATAGCATCTTCTTTATTTTTCTGGATAGTTACCTTTGTTTTTCGCAATAGTTACTGGCTGGGATGGTTCTTTTTGGTTTTCCCCTTTTCTGGATTGTTGATTATAATCTTGCAAAGAATTGAAATTTTAAGTTCAATTATTACCAAAAGGGGTCGAAGCCGTTAGAAAAGAAAAACTCAATTTATTCAACCTAAGCATTTTCGTGGCAGACACATAGGTCTGCCCCTATGATGTTGATTATGATGTGTGTATGGTTGTAAATTGTGTTTTATTGTATGGGCGAATAATTATTCGCCCCTATTATTTGTTGGATTGACCGAAAACCTTTGTTCTTGACCCAAACGGGATACATTACAAAAAGACATCGGATGTTTGTGAAACATCCGATGTCTGAGAAAGTTTTTTTTGGTGCAATTTATAAATTACCCAAACAATGGAGCAAATTATGATTAATTTTTAAAGTTCAAGTGGATTGTAATGAGTAATAACCATTATCTCTTCAAAAAACCGTATTCGTAAACCTTGGGTTCGATTTTCTTAGCCAGTGTTTTAAGCTTTTCTCTAAGATTTGCGATTAGTTCATTATAGGTTTCATCATTGCTTCTGAAATTCATCTTGCCTTGCTGATTTCGTCCTTGGAAATATTCTTTAATGTCGTAAAGTGAAGCATTAACATTGACATTTGGCTTGCTGTGGTAATATCTCCAAAGTTCGCGTCCAGCATCGATAACAGCTTGTGCCTCGGGCGAGAAGCTTAATGGCGCTGGTGCTTGCAACCTTGTTGCATTTGGTGAGGATGTCACTTGCGTTCCGTCGGCGCGAGCGGAAAATCCTTCTTTTTCGCCTCTGTTGGAAGGGTTAAGGGCGCTCGAAAAGCTACTCGAAACATCCCCGCTTGGATTTTCTTCGAACAAATTCTCCTTGCTTTCGGCTTTTATTTTGCCTTTTAGAAAGTCCGACATAAAGTGGCTATCGAACTTTTCGCGGGCGTTCACTTCTGCTTCGGTAAAAGGTATCCAGTGATTAACCCCGTGTTTGCACGAAATCTTGTTCTGTTCGTGGAAAAGTGTAAAAATTAGGCAATCGTTTTGAAACTCAGTATCCTCTTTCCATCCATCATTAGGATATAAAAATTGATCGCGGTCGTTGAGCCAAGAATGTTCAATACATAAGCGAGCGGCAAAATAAACAGCAGATATAATTAGATTTTCTTTACAAATATTGAAACAATATCTTTCTTGTTGCTTTGACAGAATTGCTAATTGATTGTTATGTTGAAAATCAGGTGCTGCACTTACCAATAATCCTAATTGAATATTGAAATCGTTTTGATATCTTACAATCCATTTATTAATACTATCAGGCAAGTTTCCATAAAAGTTCTTTTTTCCAATGTATTCACCATTTCTATCATACACATCACAGATAATTTGTTCTATTTTTACTTTTGCATTTAGATTCCAAATTGTAAAACCAATCGGAAATTCTCCTTTTACATTATCAAAGGTATTAGCAGGTACAACAAAGCCACCCAGATATTTGGCTTTGAAGTATTCTTTAAATTTATCAAAATTTGAACCTTGAACAAATTTTAAAGTTGAAAATTGTGCTAAAATGCCATCTTGAATTTTATCATACACTTGTGCCATAAATAGAGCAAATACTTCGTTGGTTGCACTGCCTATTTTGGATTTAAAATATTGATTGGCTTTATTTTGAATAGCCACTCCCGATTTGTTTTTGCCTGTCCCTGTTACTGTTTTGGCAGTAGTGGCTTCTGCATACGGCGGATTGATGTAGATAAC
>RCNO01000052.1 GCA_003731685.1 Bacteroidetes/Chlorobi group bacterium MS-B_bin-24 | reverse complement strand
TTTGTTCAATACAAAATTATAAAAAAAAATTTAAATATCCAAATATTTTTTAAAAATTTTTTAGAAATTTTTAGAAAAAGTGAGTTTTGTATCCTAAATGTTGCAAAATAGCGAGTTGCTTTATCAAAAATTATGCCAAAATTTTTCCAAATTTTTAAACAAAAAGTATGCCAATTGGTATTAAATCTTGTTTTCCCATTTGTATTTGGTGTTTATCCCGTATTCTCACAATTTCGAAATGCACATTGGATGCGAAAAATGGAACCAGCACGATACAATATAGTAGTTCGAAGGTATGTGGACCACGCAATTTTATTTGGGTTCCCGTATGATATTGCACCCTACACCTTTTATGCTTTTGTGCTGGATTTCGATGGGAATACAAAACTTTCATATTCAGTGCAAAAAGACACAATCAACAACATAGTGCAAATTCGGGCAAGCCGAAATGATTTCGCCAATATGGAGGTAGGGAAATATCGCTGGACATTTTTACAAGAAGACACCGCAGGCTTTCGAGTTGAGCTTGTAAATGGCATTTGGGAGTTGCAGAAATGACNATAATTGAAGAAAAAGTGCAATTAAATATTATAGATGAAAAAATNGATTTAGCTTTTCNGTCCCAACCAATTGTTTTGAATGTTTCCCCCCTACTTGTTGGCGGGAATTATGGCGATATGTGGAAAACCCAATATGACTCAAACCTCGACGGCATCGTAGACAAAAGCGAAATCGTAGCAAGGTATTACACGTGCGGAGAGCAAATCAATAGCCTCAAAGTCGTTTTCGTGAGAAACGGAAAGATATATAAAGCGGATAGTTCAGACTGGGCAAGTATTGAAAAACTTGTAGGAATAACGCTTCAAGCGGGGAATGAAAATGAAAGTGTTTTGGTTTGTGTTCGAGGTGAAGTTCGGAATACGGGTTGGGGGTTAACAGAAGGTGCAAGGTATTTTCTCGGAGCGAACGGTGATATAACGACAAACCCAACAGAAAATATATGTGAAATAGGTTTTGCAAGTGATACAAATACGTTGATTTTTGAAAAAAGGTTTGGCAATTAGTTTGTGATGATTTTATGGTCGAACTTGACGAAAGCCAAATACAACCACTTGCACAAGCACTTTTATCGTGATGCAAGAAAACGGGATTGATTTGCTAAAGCTTTTACGAGGTGGACAAAATGGAAAAAGAGCGACTAAACGGATTTGAGGAGCTGAAATATTACATTATGAGTAGTATTCAGGAAATCAAGGATAAGTTGGACAAACTTGAAGAGCGGGTAAATCTTTGGCGTCAACAATCTCTTGCTGAAACAATCGAAATGAAAACAAAGATTAGTGTTTTCGCTGGGATTATCGCCTTCATTGTGAGCTTAGGAGTTACAATAGTTTCAATATTATTTGCAAAGTGAAATGCCTTGCGGGAAAGGAAAATCAAGTAAAGCAATATCGGAAAATATAAGAAGGCTTATTCATAAAGGTTATCCACAAAAACAAGCAATTGCGATAGCCTATTCCGAAGCAGGTTTAACAAAGAAAATTAAAAAGGGGAAGAAATGAAAAAGTTCACTATAAGTTTAGGTCTTGTCGGATTAATTCTTTTGGTTCTTTTGCTGGTATTTTTCCCAGCATTTGGCACTTTTGGCGAAAGTCTATTGTTTCTATCGATTTTTCTTGCGGTGTTCTATCTTTTTGACCGCTATGTTATGAAAGAAATCGACACAATTGAGGAGTTAAAATCTGGAAATGTGGCTTATGCGATATTTCTGGTGGCTATTGCTATTCTTTTTCTTGCAGTCGCAATCCTTGTTGGCTGATGTAGTATCGACTGCGGAAAAATATGTTGGTGTCCGTGAAAGCGGACATAATCGTGGCTATTGGGTCGAAAAATTTCAGGCTTTTGTAGGAATACCCAAAGGTTCGCCGTGGTGCGCAGCGTTTGTCTCGTGGGTTCTTGAGGAAGCAAGGGTAAAATATCCATCCATTCGTAGTGGTTTAGCGATGGCTTTTGTGACTAAACGGAGTATAAAGGCAAAGCACGTTGCCAAAGGTTACAAACAGGCAGGGCGAAACTTTTTGGTGATTTGGAAGCGGGGTGATACTTGGAAAGGGCATATAGGAATTGTAGTGAATTGGCACAAAATAAATGGAGAGACAATAGAAGGTAATACAGGCAATGGTAATCTCCGAGATGGCGATGGAGTTTACAGAAAAAAGCGTTCAATTATCGATTCACAAAGTTTTAGAATAGAATATTTTACACCAACGGAACTATGAAAGACTTTTTATACATACTTGTAATTCTAATTTTCTTGCTTTTGTGGGGATATGAAAGGTTTTTTAAGACTCCGCAAGTGCAAACAATAGTGAAGCAAGATACCATTTTAGTTCGAGATACAATTCGCATCGAAAAGGTCAAGGGCAAAATCGCATATCGAATAAAGGAACAAAGGGATACAATTGTGGTTTATGATTCAACACGATATACCGCTTGTTTTGATACATCAATCAGCAAAAGTTATATTTCTGTATGTTATAATTATCCAGAGAATTTTTTCTCAACATTTATTTCTTTCAAACCTGATACCATTCAAAAATATACAATTATTGAGAAACCAATAATGAAGGCGAAAACTCAAAAAGACCCATGGTATATAGATGCTGTAAAAATTAGTGGTGGGATTATTCTAGGTTTTATGATTGGGCGAGTAAGATGAGATGGATTTCAATACAATCATGCAAGGATGGGGAAAGAAACCCAAAAGTCAAGAGGCTATACAAACTTATAAACTTTTGGGTGAAATCTTACGAAGTTTTTTCGAGAGCCAGGATATTCCTTTTCTTTGGGAGGCTTTTTGGTTATATCAAGGTATTTCGCTTGCCCAAGTGGAAAAATGGGAACGAAAATTTGGCAATCAAGTTTGGTTCAAAAATGCAATGCAGGATATGAAAATGCTTTTCGCAAATAAAATTGCTGAACGGTCGAAGTTTTTAGGTCCAGAAAATACCAAAAAGCTATTAGAAAGAGTTTTAGAGCAACAAACAGAAAAAGCAATTCACATAAGTGAGACAATTGAGATTAAGCAATGAAGCGGGTGGAGTTTTTCACATATCTTTCGAAACCGCAATATCAGGTATACGCCGATGATAGCCGTTTTATTCTGCTGATTGCAGGACGGCGTTTTGGTAAAACCTTTTTGTCGGCATATAAGATGCGTCAATGGGCAAAGAAACCGAACTCACTTTTTGGATATGTAGCTCCATCGTATCGTATGGCGAAAGGAATTTTCTGGGCGATTCTGCTTTCGATTATACCACAAAGTATGATAGAAGCTTGTGAAAAAAGCTCGCTGATTATAAAATTGATAAACAATGCAGAGATTCGCCTTTTTGGTGCTCAAAACTATGATTCAATACGAGGTTTAGGTTTCGATGGTGTTATAATTGACGAGACCAAGGATGTTCCACGAGAAGCGTGGTATGAAGTAATTCGTCCTGCACTTTCTGACCGAAACGGGAAAGCACTTGTAATAGGAACGCCAAGAGGTCGGAGCGATTTGCTTTTTGATATTTTCAGCTCCGAGCAGTTCAAGAAGTATCATTTCCGCACGATTGATGGTGGATGGGTTCCACAAGAAGAGATAGAACAGGCAAAGCGAGAACTTGATGAGCGGACGTTCAAGCAGGAATACGAAGCGGAATTTGTTGACGAAACTGGAATGGTTTATTATGCTTTCTCGGACGAAAATCTTACAGAATACGGACCACAGAAAAATCTTCCTATCTTTCTTACTTGGGACTTCAATGTTGGTGAGCGTCCAATGAGCTGCATATTACTTCAAGAGAAAGATGGAAAAGTATATGCTTTCAAAGAGTTTGTGTATTTCAACTCAAATACACATTACACTGCGGAAGCAGTCGGGGAATACTTACGAAAAGAGAAGTTCAAGGGTGAAATTTGGGTTACTGGTGATTACACGGGCAACGCAATGAAGAGCAGTGCTACAAAAAGCGATTACGAGGTGATATTACAAACCCTTCGAGGCTTTGGCTTTTCGCCAAAATTGAAAATTCGCCCTGTGAAATCAATCAAAAATCGGGTCGCTTTGCTGAATGGTTTATTCTGCAATACTCTTGGTGAACGGAGGCTTTTTGTGGACAAGCAAAAATGCAAGCGGTTGATTGATGATTTGCGACGGGTGGTTTGGCGTGAGGATGGCGTTTCGCTCGATGACCGCAATCCAGAGCGGACACATCCAAGTGATGCTCTTTCGTATTATGCTTATAACTTTTCAAAGTCAGTAATAGTTGATGTGATATGATAAATTTCTATCAAAAAGCTTTCGATTCCAGTTTTATGGCGATATGGGGAAAGACGAAGTTCATTAACGAAGTGCCATTGCTATCTTTTGCAAGGGCAATGACCTGTTTTCTTCATAATAGTGATTTAGGAGTTGAGGATAGAAAGAAATTAATCTATACATATTTGTCTGCTTGGTTTTCAACTCAAAAAGAAACAGACCAGCTGAATAAAATAATGCAGAATATACCAACCGAGAACGAAGTTGTAATGAGGGTGGTAGAAAATATATGCAATCTATACAAAGAAGCACCAAATCGTGAGTATTCGGGGCTTACAGAAAAACAAAAGGCTTATGTTGAAGATATAATCAAGAAATCAGGTTTCAACTCGGCGATTGACCAAGCATTTAAGATTATGTGGCTAGCTGGTGAGTGCATAATGCGACCCCGTCAGAAGGAAGGGAAGTGGTGGTGGGTAGTGATACCACCCGATTTATATCGAATAGAGCAAGATGAAAACGGCAAAATTTTAGAAATTTGGCTACCATTTATGAAGGAAGTTGCCATTTCCCTAAATCGAAAAGATTATTACACCTATTTTCATTACTGGACTCCCGAGACATATCAGCAATTAGATAGCGATTTGGAACCAGTCAAGTTTGAATATAATGGGAAAATGGTAACCGTGGTTGAGCATAAATATATAGATGCTGAAGGTAATCCATCTGTTCCGTGGGTTCTTTTACGAAGTAGTGAGAACGCAGATGTTTTTGGAGGCGGGCAATGGGAACTCGTTCGAGCTCAATTACAAATCAATTTACTGAATTATTTGATTGAGGAAAATTTAGTTTATGGCACTGTTGGTTTTTGGCTTGCAAGAAATCTCGGTGATTATGTCAAGGGCGCAACTTTTTCCCTTTCGCCCAGCAAATTAATTCACATAACCAATCAGAGTATAGATGATGTTCAGAGCGATATCGAGCATAAATCTGCACAAGCAATGTTTTTAGAGCTTATCGACGCAAAGCAAAGACTAACAGAAATAGTTTTAAGAAACTACTCTCTTCCCTTCTCTGCTATATCATCTAATCCGAATTTTCCGAGCGGGGTGGCAATGCTTGTTGACCGCTGGGAGCTTATAGAAAAGCGGGCAAAATTTATCAATATGATGCAGAAATACGAAAATCAATTATTCCAGTCACTTGTAATGGTTAATAACGCAGAGATAGTTGAACCAAAACTACCTTTCTTTGAGGTAAATATTGATTATGCAGATTTTGAGTTACCCTATGATGCAGACAAAGAAATCGAGATATATCAAAACAAGGCGGAACTTGGCGTCATTACTCCTCTAACCTTTGTTCGCAAGCTCTCGGGGAATGATTTTCTTAAAACAGATGAGGAAGCAATAGAATTTGTTAAACAAAACAAGGAAAAGTTCAATGAACTCGGACTATCTAAATCAAGTGGTTCAAGCAGCGAACCATACAGCAATCCGCTTGCAGGAGCGTTCGCAAATACAGGAAATATGGACTCAAATCAATCTCCTTCACCAACAGGTGAAGGAATTACGCAGTGAACTTGAACAATTAAAAAAGTATGTTGAAAAAAGTAGGAAAGAAAAATGAGTGCAGAAGCACAAGAAACAATGGAACTTCGGGATGAACCCGAAACAACTGAATCCAAAGGGAAAGAATCCCGTATCAGTGATTTACCCGAAAACATTCGGGACTATATCCGGGCACTTCGCCGTGAGAACAAAGAGTATCGGGAGCGATTAAAGATGGCATTAGAAGAAGTGCAAAAGCTGAAACCATTAGCAGAAAAAGCGGGCGAAATTGAAGAGAAGTATAATAAGATTGTTGAAAAGCAACGGGAAAAACTACTTGCAAAGCTTCCTGAAGACAAGCGAGATAAGTATAAGGACTGGGACATTGTGCAATTGGAAACTATCGCCGAAGACTTTTTAGCTGAACAGGAAAAACGGCAAAGCAGTCCCGGGGTGGTTCAAGGTCGACCCTTGCCACAGAAGGATTTTGCACAAATGACCCAAGACGAACTCTTGGAGTTAAAACTGCAAAATCCAGAAGTTTATGAACGTATGAAGAATGAATTTTTTAATAAGAAGTATAACATTTTAGGAGGCTAAAAAATGGCATTAACAGTTCAACCGCAAATCTGGGGCGATTGGGTCGTTACCGAAATGGTAAAAATCGCCAATATAGTTACCTCGCCCTATATCGAATTTGATACAGGCGTGAGTATTAAAGAAGGGGAGATTTTACTGCGAATACCAAAATTGAAATCGCTCGATGTAATCGGCGATGACGTGCGTGTTACGAAAACCACTCAGCTAACTCCCAATGAATTAGAAGATTACGCTGAGCTTGCCCCAATTCTACGCACAGGTAATGCAATTCAAGTAACAGATGTCGAAATTGTTTCCAAGGGGATTGACCCATTGCAGGCTTTGGCTCCGCAAATTGCACAATATAATATCAACCAAATCCAGAAAAAAGTCAAAGCCGTTTTCGTTGGTGTCTTCGCAAGCGCACTTGCTACTTCGCATACCTATAATGCATCAGGTATTGGAGATGGTAAAATCGATGCGGGACCGATTGAAGATGCATTACAAAGCGTGCTTGGGGAGACCAGCGAAGGTATGACCGCAATGATTATGCACTCCAAAGTCGCTGCGGATTTAAAGAAAAAGGGCTTGACTTATACGATTTTAGCCCCAGTTTTCACTGATGGTCTTCTCACGCAAGGACAAATCCCAACCTATTGGGGTAAGCGAATTATAGTGAACGATACCATCTGTGCGCCATTTACCGTAGATAGTGTTACGTATTACCCAACTTATATTTTAGGTGGGCAACCAGCTTATGTTGGATTTCAGAAAGCATTGAATATTTATTCCGACTTTGACCCATCAGTAGGCGGAGGCACGAATAAATTATACTGGTATTCGCACTTTGCTGTTGGTTTCCGGGGTGTAAGCTTTTCTGCTGGAATTGATAATCCAACAACCGCACAATTAGCAACAGGAAGCAATTGGACAAAAGTTGCGCCAGACGACAAATTGATTCGAGTTGTAAGGTTAATTACAAAATAAAATGAACTGGGACAGTTTTTTCGCAGAGCCTAAATATTTACGAGCCAAAGAGGGCGAGCTTTTGCAAGCTCTAACCGATACAGATTGTAAAAATCTAAAAGCCGTGCAAGCGAAAAACGATATGCGTTGGGATTTAGAGGAAGTGCTAGGGGTTAGCCCCGATGATACACAATTTAGCAACTTCCTACAATCCAATGAGGAATACCTCAAAGAAATGCTTGCACTTCGGCAATTATATTGGTTTTTCGCAGAAAAAAATCAAGGAGAGGGTTCGGTAAGCTACGCAAAGATGCACCTCTACGACAAGCTGTATCGAGAGCGGAAAGCACGCCTTGGCTCACTTATTTCGAGTAAATCTCCAAGTATAACAGCGTTAATAGTAACACGATGAAACCACAAGAGTTTCAGAATTTAGAGATAGCAATAGTGAAAAAAGCAACAGCTTTATTTGCCAACCCAAATGTTTTTAGAGATATAGGCAATAGACTGTGTCAATTTATTCTGAAACTCATTATTCAGCGAATTTTAGCAGGTTACGACCTTTTTAGTAGGAAGTTCGGGGGCTATAATGAAAGTTACAATAAAGAAAAAGCTTATAAGTATGCGGTAAGAAAATATGGAAGCACGGAATGGGCGTCGAAAAGCAAAAAGGATAAGCTTCGATTGACGGGTAATCTTCTTTCTTCGCTGGATGTGAAACTTGTAAGCATACAAACGGGATTACGAAAAGTAGTTTTTCGAATTTTGATTTCAACCAAGGACCCAACGCAGATACCGAAAATATTAGGCTTGCAATCGGAAACAGGAGTAGCTCGAAACCGAAGGACTTATGCAAAAAAGGCATACTATTTTATGGGACTAGCTCTTTCCGGAGAATGGAAAATACGAGAGGAACGAGAAATTCGGAACTTTTTGGTCTCGGAACTTGAAAATATTATCTCCAAAAAAATAGAGGTGAAACGTGCGTAATTTCAGTAGCATTTTCGAGGGTGCAGAGATTACACTTTCGGAGGCATTTAATCTCCAAGTGAATTTTGGATTAATGGGAGACCTTTTGAACTGGATTGATACTTCAAGTTCGATGGTGGATGCATTTCTTCTTTATTCAGGTTTCGAGCGTGGAATGGCATTAGATGGAGGTTATGTAGGAATATTCCACAAATTTGAGCTATATCTTCGCAAAATCAAATTAGAAAACACCGAAGTTCCGCAGGAAATTTTACGATGCATAGAAATTGCAGAAGACATAGGTTGCTTGGAATTTAATGTGCGAAACAAAACTTGGAAAATGTATTTCGATGCACTTTATGGGGAAGTAGTGCACGGGGAATATCTTCTTAAAATTCCAATCGAGGTTATAGGATGAAAGTATCAGCAATCATACTTTTTTCGACGATTGACAATGAGTTTTTACCTGATTGCTTACTTTCTTTGCCCAAATGGGCGAAACCTTTGATTTTCAAAACAGACCAAGGAGAGAAAGAAGAAGTGCGGGAACTCCGCAATGATGAGCATTTACAACTTTATGAATATAAATATACCGGTATGTTAGATTTTTCCCGTGCTCGAAATATCGCCAAAGGTCTTTGTGACGCTGACTGGATAATTTCAATTGATGCTGACGAAAGATTAGACCCATTTCAACACGAATGGTTATGGAATTTGCTACACGAGGTTCCAGAAGATATAGGCGGTATCGCAGGCACACAATGGTCATTTTGTGCGAATATACCAAATCCAGAAAATAAAGAAAGGGCTCTGCGACTGGCTGTCCCAACCGTGCGTGTTTTTCGTAACCTTCCGCCATTTCAATGGCGGTTCCCTATTCACGAGGTTATTGACCCCGCCATTGTTGAAAGCGGGTATCGAATCCTTGACACAAAACTCAACATACTACACGAAGGGTATTCCCTTCCTGTCGAGCGTATGAAGGAAAAACTATGGCGAAATATTCGAGGCATAGTTGAAAATCCAGAAATTCTCGAACAAAAACGATATCAAGATTATTTAATTAATAGTTGTGTTATGTTAAAACATTTAGGAGGTTAAAATGCCACGAACAATCTCAATTCACTCCCCTGTTGGGGGTGGCAATCTAATCGAGGTATTTGCTTTGGGATCCAATGCATTTGGAGCCAAAGTGCATACTTTTGATAACATCGCAAGCGTAAAATCAACCGGACACCCCAAGAAAAAATCACTAAGTTGGGAGGTCGACCAAATAGCATCCGACGAAGCGTTTTTCACACATTTAAATACCTATCTTTCCGAAAAAGTCATTGAAGAAGTGAAATTTGACTGCGAAGATGGGACACAGCTCTCTTATGCGAATATCGACATATCTAAGCTTTTTGGTTATACTGTTTATTTCGGAACTTTAAGCGGGAAACGAAAAGTCTTTGTTGGCGTCGGGACATATTCAGGTGAAACAGGTTCAAGCCAAACCGCCGCCAAGCAGTTCGAGAAGACGACGGTAAACATTTTGGCTGTCTCCGCACCTGCGACATACACACTACCCTCGACAGTTTGGAACACCGATATGATTGCAACTAATGGAGCTCCGACTCAACTTGCGAAGGATTCCTATGGAACCTACTGGTTTGCAACAGCAGTATAATTCTGATATTGCGGTGCCCAGCGAATGTCCGCTGGGCTACCGTGATATCTTTGGTTGGTTTGATGCGGAAAAAATATACCAGCAGATTTTTGATTTCATTCCAAATGATGGTTGGTTTTGCGAGGTTGGTGTATTTTTAGGTAAAAGCACGGCATTTTTTCAAGAAATTTGTCGGAAAAATCCAGATAAACAGGTTAATCATATTGTGATTGATACTTTTGAAGGAACAAAAGGTGAACACGAAAGGATTTTGGAGCAATTAGGAAAGCCTTTGAAAGAGGCTTTTATAGAAAATATGCGGAAATGCGGCTTTGATTTAGATAAAATTTTTATAAAGGTTGGTAAATCACAGGAAATTCTCTTGCGGGATTTTCCACACCATTTTTTCGATGCAATCTATATCGACGGAGACCATTCTTACGAAGCGTTTAAGTTGGATTTAAAACTCACCCGTTTGAAAGTGAAAAAGGGTGGAATAATTGCGGGACACGATATCGACATACCTTCGGTTTGGCGTGTGCTACGTGAAGAAGTGAAAAATTTTGAGTGGGATAAATTACAACGGTCTTTTATTTTTATTAACAAATAGAGGGGAATTATGTTTCTTGAATATCAAAATCAGAAAAAGGAAGTCCATCTTGTCAGCAAAATCACTCCAAAACTTAAAGTGGAGTTTGCAAAGAAATACTCTGAATTACAATTTGATGAGGTAGACGAGGCAAAACTAAAAGCCTTGCAAAATTTTGACCCTACCGATGAGAACGGGATAAAAAATATTAAACCACTTGTGGAATTTTCAATTTTACAAAAACGAATCGGAAATCCTGAAACCATTGCCCACAATGATAAAGTCATAGTTGAACTTTTCAAAATGATTGTTGACCGTTCGGGTTGGGATAATCAATGGAATGAATGGTTCAATCAAGATTTCGAGGGTGATTTTTGGCAAAATCAAGATATAGTTTTAATCTCCGAACAGGTGCAACTTTTTCGTTCAAAAACTGGAATTTAAACTAAATGAAATTACCCTTTTACAGCAGTATTTCGATATTTTTAGCATTGAAGCGCAGGAAAATACTTGGGATGTCTGGTCAATTATGCCCTATTCAGAAGAGCGGCAATGGTGGTCAATCTGTTGGAATCTTTCCGCAGGTCGAATTGAAATTGCACAAAATATTTTCGAGACGATGGACATAGTGGACATTTTTGAGAAATATGCAATCAAATTGAGTTTGGAATACATACCACGGGAGGAAACCGATGGCAGCTGATGCTCTTGTTAGCATAGGATTGGATATTGAGGGAATTACCGCCGATGCAAAAAAGGCGGTTATTGCAATTCAAAACGAGTTAAAAAAATTCCCTACAAATATATTATCTAAAAATTTCCAAGAAGTTTCTAACGAAGCACGCCGAATGGCTACCGATATTAAAAACTCAATGGCTATGCTCATTGTAAGCGGGAAAAAAGGTTCGGAAGAATATAAAAAGTTAGAAGAGGAATTAAAAAAAGTCACTGCTGAATCTAAAAAGTTGGAAGAGGCTTTAAAAGAAGTTGATAAGAGCTTAGAAGAAGTGGGGGAAAGTGGGAAAAAACTCGGCGAAACCACAGGGAAAGGCTTTATAGGAAAGTTTAAAGAGCAAATACAATCTGGTAGTTTCAATTTAGGTAGCATCCTTTCGGGCGGGGCAAAGCTTGGGGTAGCCGGTGCAGCAGCAATGGGGATAATCGAAGGAATTAAAGGAATTGCAAATGCTTTCCAAGACCTTTATAAAACAGGAGCCAAAATCGACGAGATGAATGATTCGCTGCGTCGTTCATTTATGCAGGCTGGGGTTGCGACGGAATATCTTGATAGTCAGCTTGAAAGAGCAAATAAATTCGCAACAGAATTAGCATTTCAATATGGATTCTCAAAACAGCAAGTAAAAGAATTTACTGCACAGGTAGCAAGTCTTGGAGGATTAGTTGGAACCGAAAACGAAAAGTTGACCAAACTCGCATTGGGAGTTGAAAAAGTAACAGANGGGATGGTAAGAGGCGAAGAAGTTATACGTGCATTCACTCGTGGAATGGCTGACCCCGAAGCTGCTTCGGCGATGGAAAGACTAACCCGAAGGTTCCCTGCTCTTTCGAATGTATTGCGGGATAATGTTTCAACAACTGAGAAGCTTAACAATGCTCTTCAAACCCTTTCCCCAACCTTTAAACAATTAGAGGAAGATTTTGCAGGAAGTGATAGCACTTTTGCCCGTTTTTCAATGACCTTAAATGAAATAAAAGAGAAAATAGCATCAGGATTTTTCGACTTGGTGAACGAAGCAATAAAACCACTGAACGAAGCACTAAAAAAGATTGATTTTTCCGCAATCGGCGAGGGAATGAAATCGATAATGGTGGAGGTAAAAGAATATTTTCAAACTTTCATTTCATATTTTAGAATGTTATATGAGCCTATCTGGAATATTTTAAAAAATCTTTTCAACGGCATAAA
>RCNO01000051.1 GCA_003731685.1 Bacteroidetes/Chlorobi group bacterium MS-B_bin-24 | reverse complement strand
TTATTTGCATTCCAAAATTCATAGGGACCATAATTTCGATTTAAATCCACACCGGTGTCAGTGGAATTAATAGGCCTTCGATTTTTACGCCACATTCCNCCACCATTTGGATACCTTGTTTCATTATAGTAGTACCCATCCGGATTTAGAACTGGNATCACCCAAATACGACGATTTTGTAGTAAATATTCTGCCTCGGGNTTCCCTTCTTTGGCTAAATCAAAAATTGTATTCAAAAAATAAACAATTGTTGTAACTGTTGCCGGTTCNCGGGAATGATGCAAGGCAGTAATTAAAACCTCATCACTCTTTGTATTATTACTTCCAAAAGCATAGGCAACAATTTTCCTTCCTTCCCATGAACTTCCAATAGTATCCGCTTGAATGAAATATGGATAATTTTTTGCAAGTTCATCAAATCGCTCATAAATCTCATTCANCTTATAAAATCCCCCCATAGAACCCAATTTGAAAGACAAAGGCTCGACAGGTTCTTTCCTATTCTCCTGTTGAATTTGTTCAGACAAATATTTCTCGTAATCATCAAATAGGACCGAAAAATTCAAACCTGAGCTTGCAAGCGTTGTTAATTCGTAGTCATTGACAACCAAATCGACAAAATCTTTCCCCTTCGTTGCCGATTCAAAATCCAAACTCAATTTTTCAAGCTTGATTAAATCTTGTTCATTGTTCAAAAATATTCGAACCAAATGGAAAGATGAAAATGCATATTCTAATTGGAGGCAAAATAGTATTAAAAAAAGAACAATTAATCTTTTCATTTCTTTTACTCATTATTCGACAAAAACGTTTGTAAATTGAAATTTTTCGACATCGAACAAACCACGGTCCCCAATCTTTAAACTTGGTATCACCAAGAGCGACATAAACGATAGAGTCATCAAAGGTGAACTCAGTTGTGACCCTGAATTTTTAACTGCATCTTCAATTTCTAGATATTTTGCAGATACCTTTTCAATAGGTTGGTCACTCATCAGTCCAGCAATTGGAAGGGTCAGAATATGCTCAACATTTTCATCGACATAAGCCATTCCCCCTTTGTTTTCGATTATCAAATTTACTGCTCGGGTGATTAACTCATCGCTTACACCAACAGAAATAATGTTATGGGAATCGTGTGCAACACTTGTAGCCAATGCTCCCCTTTTCAACCCAAAACCTTTAACAAAGCCAACAGATGGTTTAGCACTTGTATATCGATTGACAACAACAATTTTGAGGATATCTTTTTCAACATCAGAAACAGCAATTCCATTTTCAATCTTGACATTCTCTATCAACGAATTGGTAACCAAACTTCCATCTACCGCTTGAATTACTTTAACTTTACTGGATGAATTTGTATAAAGTTCTATTTGTTCTTTGCAGATAGCTCCGATATTGAAATTGTTAACTACTCGAGTAGCTTCGAGTTCAAATGTTGACTTATTATCTTTTGCAACAAGCTTCCCTTGAATATATGTTTCCAACACATTAAAGTCTTCGAGATTATCCACAACAATAAAATCGGCATCATCACCTATTCTAAGCAAACCAACAGAAATATGGTAATGCACAACAGGATTCAACGAGACAGCACGCAAAACATCGAACAAATCAAACCCCATCGCAACTGCTCTTTTCACCAAAAGGTTAATATGCCCTTTTTCGAGGTCGAAAGGATGCAAGTCGTCGCTACAAAACATAATCATATCGGGATACTTTCGAAGAAGTGGGACCAAAGCATCGAAGTTCTTAGCAGCAGAGCCTTCACGAATTAATATTTTCATCTCGTTCAAAATTTTTTCCTCTGCTTCTTCAATAGAAAGCGATTCGTGGTCGGTAGTAATTCCTTTGGAAATGTATTTCTTCAAATCATCACCACGTAATCCGGGGCAATGTCCATCAATTGGATATCCATATTCCTTTGCTAAATTTATTTTTGCAATGACATCGGGAATTTCATTGACAACTCCGGGAAAGTTCATCATTTCGCTTAAATAGCGGATATTAAAGTTCTTAAAAATAAACTCAATGTCACTTGAGTTAAGCTTAGCGCCAGATGTCTCGAAATCCGTAGCCGGCACACAAGAGGGAGCTCCAAAGAAAAACTTAAACGGCACACTCTGCCCATACTCGAGCATATACTTAATTCCTTCGATTCCGCAGACATTAGCAATTTCGTGGGGGTCGGAAACAGTTGCAACCGTGCCGAAACGCACAGCATTTTTAGCAAACTCTGCTGGATGTAACATCGAACTTTCGATATGAACGTGAGAATCAATGAAACCGGGAAGAATGTAATTAGAATAGCCTTTGCCCTTTTCCTTTTTTATTTCTTTTACCACCCCATCTTGAATGAAAATAGTTCCGGGATAAATTTTTCGCTCCAAAATATCAACAATATTACCAGAAATGTAGAATTCCATTTTTCCTCCTATGGTTTATACGAATATTTTTCACTAAATGATGGTGGAGAGTATAGACGATAATCTCCAAAACCGGTATAATCGACGAAGATAAAAGTTCGGTTTGAGTAATTCCAAATTTCATAACTTCGGTTGTAAGCAAAATCAGTTTGGGTCTGAATTGTAGCCGGCGGACCCAGAACAACGTAGACCATTCCTCTATCGGTTTGCCAGCCTTCCATATATGATTTAAAAGCCGTGTTGGCATAATAAATTCGCTGATAGTATTCCTCGAAAGCCTCGTTAAATTCCGTCGATGGTGTTGGGTCTAACTTCTTCCAAAACTCTAAAAACCTATTCAATTTCTCTTCGTATGTTTTAGCCTCGTTTATATAATCAATATCGCTCTGATATGCTACATATTTCAGTTGGCGAATCGACTTGTCGAGGTTCGACAATACCAGATTCATTATGCTGGGACTAAACTCGAAGCCTCTTTCAGCAATCGACAAAATCTCGTAGTCCTTGAAAAGCGAATCATAAGAGGCTCCCGGTTTCAAAACAACAACTCTGATATTGTAAGTCCCCTGACCTAAATTCGCTGGCTTGGAAAAAGAGACAAAGAGTTGTGCATTATCTTTGATGGAATACCTTTTCCTTGAACTCCGAAAAATTTCTTTTCCCTTGAAATCTCGAATCAAATACACAATATCTATCGAATCGTATTTTTTAGTTTTCTGATAAGTTTCGAAAAAAATAAATGCTTTGTCTAAATTTCCAAGATTATCGGAAAGGAAAGGAGTGATTTTATACTTCCCATTTAATTCTTCAACATCGGAAAGGAACATCAATCCCGAAATTGCAAACTCAAATCTCGAAAAGTTCAAAGCATTTGTTGTTCGGCCTTTGGAATATGTTGTCGCTGAATTTTTATCATACAACGAGACAAACACCGAATAAGTCCCTTCTCGAACTTCAAAACTATCGAAAAAAACTTGGTATTTTCCCGAAAAACCAATCGTTTCGAGTTGTTCCTTCTCGAATATTTTTTTTGGATATGATTTTGATTTCAAACTTTTTCCAGTAGAATCTTTCAAAGAAATGCTCAAATCAAACTCGGCAACATATCTATCGCCAGTTTTGAAAAAAGATAGCGAGCCATAAGGCACAAGAACATATATGTCAATTCTCGACAAAGTATCAATTTGCGATTTAAAGCAAATTGCATCGAAAAAGAAGGGCTCATCGGCTTTGCTTTTCAAAACATTGATTAAAATTGCCAAGATGAACAAAATCGGAAAAACTTTTTTCATTGAATTATTTAAAATATATTCCATAAGGTGGAAACGACAAAATGAAAATCAATATTGCAAAATAACCAAGAAATTTTCGAAAATTTCCAATTGGTTCAGTAGAAGGAATATATGGATGTGGCAACTTAATGAATATCCGAACAAACACAGCCCAAAACAGCCACCCGCCCCAAGCATTCATCCAAAAAGGAACTTGCTCTTTCAAAAACTTTAGAATTGGTAAAGAAAAGTTTTGAAGCCAGATGTAAGAGCCATAGGGAAGGTCAACATTTTCAAAAAGTTCATAAAATGAATTTAGAACTGAACCAAAGCCATAAATCAAAAGAGCCCACCAAACAAATTTGGCTATTTTATACTGTTTGCTCCCAAACATTGCATAAAGAATATGCCCACCATCGAGTTGACCAAAAGGCAAAAGGTTCAAAATCGTAACGAACAAACCAAACCAACCTACACAAAGAAATGGATAATGGTAAATCTCATTCATCGGTGGTAGCCAACCATTTGGATTAGCAAAGTACTTTGTAAGCAAAGAATGTAAAAGAGTATTGCCAAAAGTTAAACCCGTGTTTGGAACTTCTCCACCATATTGAATCAAATATTCAGGGTGAATAGAGTAAATAAATTCTTTTGGAGGTAGGGTTAACAATCCAATAATCAAAAAAGCCAACGAAACAATGAAACCTGCAATTGGACCGGCAGCACCGATATCGAAAAGTGCTTTTCGATTTGGAATTGGCGACCTTGTTGCAATAACTGCACCAAATGTGCCAAATAGCATTAGCTCGGGAAATGGTATAGGTAGAAAATACGGAAGCGAAGCATCGACTTTGTGGATTCGGGAAGCAAAGTAGTGCCCCATTTCGTGAGACAACAAGAAAGTCATAATCAAAACTGCATAGGTAATGCCGTAGTGCCAATTGGAAACATCATAATAATTTTTCATTGCCCATTGGGCTCCTGCAATCATAGTGGTCATAAATGTTAGCAGGAAAAGCAAGATGTGGAGCCAAATTGGGGATTTCTTTTTTAAAATCGTTGGCTGTCGATATGGTAAAAATTCGTAATTCCTCACTGGTTCCTCATATATTTCAAATATTCCAAGAATGAGGAAAGATTTCCATCAAATGAATCATAAATCATTGCAAAACCTAAAAGAATTAAAATTATTATCCAAAGTAAATAATAAACCAAAAATTCCTTAAAATTTGCTTTCAAAGAAGAAAAATTAAGAAAATTTTGTTTTTTCCCAAACATAAATTTCAATTGAACGGCGGACACAAGAAAAAAAAACAAGAGGGAGATTATTTTAGAGTCGATATGATAATGCTTTTCTACTTGGAAAAACAACAGAACCGAAGCAAATATAATTGATAGAAAAACAGAAAAGCCAAAAACAGAGATAATTGTTAGCTCTTCCAAAGTGGAACCAAATCTTAATTTTTTTGCGATATTGTAATTTATTTTCCAGAAAAACCACAACAATTTGTTTAAAAGGTCTGACATTGTTTAAGTCTCTGGCTTCATTTGGGGAAAAAGAATAACATCACGAATGGATTTTTGATTTGTCAAAAGCATAACCAGTCGGTCGATTCCAATACCAAGCCCCCCCGTAGGTGGCATACCAACTTCGAGTGCATAAAGGAAATCTTCGTCGATTACCATTGCTTCTTCGTCGCCTTTGGCTCGAAGCAATGCTTGCTCTTCGAACCTCGCACGCTGGTCGCGTGGGTCGTTAAGTTCACTGAAAGCATTTGCAATTTCAAAGCCGTTTACAAACAGCTCAAATCGCTCGACCAATCCCAAATCGCTTCTATGCCGCTTTGCAAGAGGCGACATCTCGATTGGATAATCAATAACAAAAGTCGGTTGTATCAAATTTGGCTGAACAATCTCGGAAAAAATTTCGTCGAGTATCTTGGCTTTTCCTGCATTAGGTGGAAGTTCCAATTCAAAACGATTTGCAACTTTCCTCAGTTCATCTTCGTTCTTGTCTTTTAAATCCTCGCCAGTGTATTCTTTGAACAAATCAAACATCTTTCTGCGTTGGAATGGCTTGATGAAAAAAATTTCTTTTCCATCGTAGTTTATGCTTTCCTTGCCGAATAAGTTCAAAACAAGATTGCTGAGCAAATCTTCAACAAGTTCCATCACCCAGAAATAATCTTTATATGCGACATAAATTTCGAGGGCAGTGAACTCTGGATTGTGCATTCTATCCATTCCTTCGTTACGGAAGTTCTTGCTAATTTCGTAAACTCCTTCGAACCCGCCGACAATAAGCCTTTTTAGATAAAGTTCATCCGCAATCCTAAGGTAAAGGTCAATGTCAAGGGCATTGTGATGGGTGATAAAAGGTCGAGCGGTTGCTCCCCCATAAATAGGCTGAAGAATTGGGGTTTCAACTTCGAGCCATCCCCTTTCGTCAAAATAATTCCGAATAAACCGGATAATCTTCGCCCTTGTTCGAAAAACTTCTTTTACATCTGGGTTGACTATCAAATCGATATATCTTCTTCGGTATCGCAACTCCTTATCGGTAAATTGGTCGTGGATGATTTTATTGCCGCTTTCATCTTCCTCGATTTTCGGAACTGGTATGGGGGTCAAAGACTTACATAAGATTTGGAAATTCTGACAATGAACTGTAATTTCCCCCATTCTTGTGCGAAACACAAATCCTTCGACACCAATTATATCGCCAATATCAAGATATTTCAAAAGNTCATAGGTTTCGGGTAAATCATTCTTTCGAAAGTANATTTGAANCCGACCCGTTTCGTCTTGAATATCGCAAAAGGTTGCTTTGCCCATTCTTCGAAAGGTCATTATTCTTCCAGCAACAGCAACATTTTGGAACTTTTCGGGTTCGTCGTCCTTAAAGTTAGCCAATATTTCCTGTGCATTATGTGTTTTATCGAAAGAATACGGATAGGGATTCACATTTAGTTGTTNNAGAACTTCAAGTTCTTGGCGTCTNCTTGCCTGTTGGTCATTAAGTTCATTTAAATCCATTCCACAATCCCTTTTTATTTTTGAANATCCTAACAAACACAAAGTTAAAACATTTAAAAAAAGTGAAGAACCCCGAAAAGGATTCTTCACTTCTTTTTATCAAAAATACAATAGATTATTCTCCTTCTTCCTCAAGTCGTTTCTTATATTCTTCAATTAGTTTTTGTTGAATTTGAGGCGGAACTACTTGATATTCAGCAAAAGATTGAGTATGGGTGGCTCTTGCTTGGGTCATCGAACGCAATGCAGTTGAATATTTATCGAGTTCAGCCAAAGGCATTCTCGCTTTAATAACCTGATACCTACCNTCGTGCTCAATTCCAATAATTACACCGCGACGGCTGGGCAAATCGCTCATAACATCACCAACAAACTCTTCGGGCACTTTTATCTCGACATTGTAAATCGGTTCAAGAATTTTGGGGTCGGCTTTGACGAAATTCTCCTTGAATACCATCATACCAGCAGTTTTAAATGCTGCTTCATTAGAATCAACGGGGTGCATTTTGCCATCATAAATCACAACTCGAATATCTCGAACATAAGACCCAGTAAGCGGCCCTTCCTGCATCTTTTCCATAACGCCTTTAAGTATGGCAGGCATAAATCTTTGGTCTATAACCCCGCCGACGATGCAGTTAACGAATTCCAATTTGCCGCCCCATTCAAGGTCATAAACTTCGCGACCTCGAACCGTAAACTCCGAAGGAATTGGGGCTCCTTCGACATACGGCTCAATCATCATATGAACTTCGGCGAACTGCCCAGCACCGCCAGTTTGCTTCTTGTGTCGATACATCCCACGTACCTGTTTCTGAATCGTTTCGCGATATGGCACTCGGGGTTCTTTGAAGTCAACTTCGACTTTGTAGCGATGCTCGAGTCTCCATTTTGCCACTGAAAGGTGTTGTTCCCCTTGTGCATAAAGTATAATCTGCTTCAATTCTGGGGAATGCTCCACAATAAGAGTGGGGTCTTCTAAATGCAAATTATTCAAAGAGGTTCCAACTTTTTCCTCTTCGCCTTTATTTTTTGGTGCCACAGCAATTCTAATTCTTGGATTTGGGAACTCAATTGGAGCATAGTCAATGTTAAATCCTTTCTCGTGCAAAGTGTGATTAATCTGGGTAAATTTCAACTTCACAGTTGCACCAATATCGCCAGCATTTATTTGGTTGACGTCGATTCTCCTTTTACCGTTGATAACAAATATCTGATTCAACCTTTCCATTTGCGACTTCTGTTCGTTTATTAAATCCATACCCGGAGTAACTTTCCCTGTCTGAACCTTAAAGAAAGTCATATCGCCAAGATGTGCTTCGCTTGTCAACTTAAAAATAAACAGAGAAGTTGGAACATTTGGGTCAACTTTCTGAATGTTTCCAGAACGAGTCAATCTTCCTTCGGTTTCATCGGGTGCAGGACAGAAATTTATCACAAAATTCACAAAATAATCCGTTCCAATATTGTTTTTGGAATTAACACAAATTACGGGGATGATGTCTCGGGAAATTATTGCTTTTTTCAAAGCGGGAATCAAAAACTCATCGTCGAGGTTACCAGACTCGAAGTATTTATCCATCAAAGTTTCGTCTTGTTCTGCAATCATCTCGACAAGTTCATTTCTAAACGATTCCAATTTGCTTTTCTCGGCTTCGGGGATTTCTTTGATAGTAGCATTCCCCGAATCATCATTATATTCATAAAGCTTCATATCAAGAATGTTATAGAAAGATTTAAACGATGGACCAACAGACACGGGAATATGAAACGCAATGACTTTTCGTCCAAAGACTTCCCGCAACTGATTAAAAGTATTCTGGAAGTTGGCTTGGTCCAAATCCAACTTGTTTATTACAAAAACTGTTGGGGTTTTGAATTTATCGGCATAGTTCCAAGCATTTTCTGTTCCAACTTCGACCCCATTTTGTGCATTGACAAAGATAAANGCCGTTTCGACGACATTGATTGCGGGAATCATCTCTCCAATAAAATCATCCATTCCGGGAGTATCAATAAAATTNATTTTGAAATTATTATGTTCAATGAATAACAAAGAAGACAAAACCGAGGATTTCCGCTCGTGTTCGATTTCGTTGAAATCCGATTGGGTTGAATTCTCTTCGATTGTNCCACGTCGATTAATTACTTTACCATAATAAAGAAGACACTCCGANAAAATCGTTTTACCAGTATTAAAGTGCCCAACAAGTGCAATGTTCCTTATTTGCTTTGTGTCGTATACATTCATTTTCTACTCCATTATTAATAAATTACACAATAAAAAAACTGCAATATATTGAATTTNAGTGAGATAAAAAACATAAGAATTTATCTTTNGNAAAAAAAAGGTTGCCCAAAAGGGCAACCCNAAAGTTTGTGAAAAGTAGCATCAATTAAACATTTGGTCCAAGCATTTTTTCAGGTCGAACAATTTCATCGAATTTNTCTTCTGTAAGCAACCCCAATTTCACTGCGGCTTCCTTCAATGTAGTATTGTTTTGATATGCATATTTTGCAATTTTCGCTGCATTATCGTAACCAATATAGGGATTCAAAGCTGTAACGAGCATCAAAGAGTTATTCACGTAATATTCCAAACGCTCCTTAACTGGCTGGATACCAACAGCACAATGCTGATTGAACATTGTGCAAGTATCGGCAAGCAGTCGAACACTTTGCAAGAAATTATAAATTATTACAGGTTTAAACACNTTCAATTCAAAATTNCCCGAGGCACCAGCAAAATTTATAGCTACATCGTTTCCAAAAACTTGAACTGCAACCATAGTCATCGCCTCCGATTGAGTAGGATTAACTTTGCCGGGCATAATCGATGAACCGGGTTCATTCTCGGGAATAGTAATTTCGCGCAAACCACAGCGCGGNCCCGAAGCCAGCCAGCGAATATCGTTGGCAATTTTCATTAACGAAGCTGCAAGNGTTTTCAAAGCCCCGTGGGCAAAAACAAGAGCATCGTGGGCTGCAAGAGCCTCGAATTTGTTGGGTGCNGATTTGAANGGCAACCCCGTCAATTCTGCAACTTTCTTGGCTACTCTTTCGGCAAATTCTGGATGAGTATTTAAGCCCGTTCCAACAGCAGTCCCTCCAATAGCCAGTTCATACAAGCCCGGTAAAACAAGATGAATTCTTTCGATGGCATTATCCAATTGCTGAACATAGCCAGAAAACTCCTGTCCTAATGTCAAGGGAACTGCATCCATCAAGTGGGTACGGCCAATCTTAATTAAGTCTTTAAATTCTTCGGACTTTTGTTTCAAAGTCTTACGCAAAGCAGCAACAGCCGGTAACAACAAATTATTAAGCGATTCTGCCGNGGCAATGTGCATNGCAGTTGGGAAGGTATCGTTCGAACTTTGGGACTTGTTCACATCATCATTTGGATGAATAGGCTTTTTGCTCCCAAGTTCTCCGCCAGCAAGTTCAATAGCGCGATTCGAGATGACTTCGTTAACGTTCATATTTGTTTGGGTACCGCTCCCAGTTTGCCAAACCGAAAGCGGAAAATGAGCATCAAGTTTTCCACTAATTACTTCATCGGCAGCTTGAACGATTAACTCCATCTTCTCTTTCGGCAGTAAGCCAAGCTCATAATTTACAATTGCACAAGCTTTCTTCAAAATTCCAAAGGCTCTAATTATCTCCCTTGGCATTTTCTCTTCCCCTATTCGAAAATGAATAAGGGAACGTTGGGTTTGGGCTCCCCAATAAACATTTGCTGGGACTTCGATTTCGCCCATTGAATCGCGTTCAATCCGTGTAGCCATTTTAACTCCTTTTAAGAAATTAAAAAAGGAATTTAGCAATTTTTATTCAAACTTTTTATATTTTTTGTTTGTTATGTATTATTTTTAACCAACCTTCCTAAAGATGAATTGAAAATATCGCAACTTATCATCGCTCAGCAGAAATCAATGTGATAAAAATTCATAATTTTACAATTTTAAAATTTAATTACTTCCAAGAGAAGTAATGAAAAACAAAGGAAAATTAATTTACGGAAAAGACAAATTCAAGATGGAATTCGATAAAGATAACGAAATAGAATATACTAAGAACCACATTATTATCAAAAGAGATGGGGTTGTTGAGAAAATCCAAAAGAGTTTTTCCGAGAATGAACAATCGCAATCGAACAAAAGAAAGCAAAAATTTGTTGCGATAAATCAACAAAGCCGAAAATGAGCAACATTTTCGATTTATCGAAAGTTCATTTCAACGATGGAGAGTTTTTCGAAACTATCTGCTCTTTAAAAAATGTAAAAATCGAGCGAATTGTATCGTTGGGACATAGTTCCCCCAAAGGCTTTTGGTACGACCAAGAAGAATATGAATGGGTAGTTTTGCTTCGCGGCAAAGCAAAATTGAAATTTTTCGAAGAAGGGAAGGAAATTGAACTAAATCCCGGAGATGAAATACTAATTGAACCACACCAAAAACATCGCGTGGAATGGACCGACCCACACAGCCCAACACTATGGCTGGCTGTATTCTTCAAATGAGATTATTCCAAAAGTCCCGGTAGTAGTTTTTTGACGATGATTGGAACCGCTTCCATTACTTTGTCTTCAGGCTTAAAGATGTCCCTCGCTTGATAATCGGGATAAGCAAGTTTGGTATTCACATCGTAAATGTAAGCATTAATCAAAATCCTTTCAGCCTTACGATTGAAAGTACCACTAATGACAGCGTTAGCATTCAAAAGTTTAACTGCTTTCCACATATCTGTTGGATACTGTGGATTCGTCGGGTCAAGATTAAACTGGCTAACGAGAAGGTCAATCGAATCGGAAGGAATTATTACAAAATGCTTCTGCGTTGAGTCGTATTGCCTTAATAAATTCGCAACACTATCTTGCAATTTGTAGCTCAAAACGCTCAAAGTAAGGTCGCCATCCATATTTTGAAATGGCAGGACTGCAACACGGATTTGAGCGAAATATTAAAACAGGCAGAAAAAGAGAAAATAAAATGAAAAAAGCAGTAAACTTTTTCATTTCGAGCCCTCCCAAAATTTTATATAGGGTTATTTTGCAAAAATTCCTTTACTTCTAGGAATGAAGAGCGAATCTTGTCCTCCATAGCAGCTGCGCTTTCCCAGTTTTTTTCTTTTGCATAGCCCATCAATTCAATTCCAAGCTGAGCAATATGGTCGAGCCCAAATTGGAAGCAAGAACCTTTCAAAGTATGGGCGAACCTATACAAATCGTCGCTATTCTTTGTTTCGATAAGCTGCTTAAATTGAGAATCGATATCGGAAATCCAATTGTCAACGAATTCCGGTAACAATTCTCTTACAAATGGGTCATCCGATAATTTCATTTTTACCCTCATAAAAAATTCAATTTGGGTAGAATCGCCNCGATGAAAGGATTGTAAGCCGAATTCTGTCTGCACCAAAAAGATTGGTGGAGGCAGTCATTTATCTNGGAGCATTGTTGCCAATGCCCTCAAGCGGTCTACCCGGAAGCACAAACTCCGAAGAGTTTACCGGTGGAACAACCCGGCTGGNCAAAGCCCAATGCTTCCCTATTTGACCTTGCTCCGCCCGGGGTTTGCCGAGCCACTTCGGTCACCCGAAGTGCTGGTGGGCTCTTACCCCACCGTTTCACCATCGCCTCCGTGCCGCTTGCAAAAGATGCAAGCCGGATTGGCAGACTATTCTCTGTGGCACTTTCCGTCAGCTCGCCAGCCAAACTGGCTCGCTGCCTTCCTGTTAGGAAGCGGGCTGTTCCAAGGAGTTCGGACTTTCCTCAAGAGCTTTCGCTCTTGCGACTGCCCATCCTTCCATCAAAGAGCGATTCTACCCTACTAAATTAGAAAATTTATAAAATATATTCACTATCTATCTCTAAATCTTCGGGATATAAAATGCGTCCACAATTTTCACACGTGTAAAGCCTATCCAAATTGTTACGAATTTCGACTATCCTTTGGGGCGGAATATGACTAAAACAACCAGTGCAGCTATTCTTTTTAACCTTCACAATTGCGTCTTTATGAGTATTCCTGATTCTTTGATAAATCTCGAGCGTATGCTTGTCCAGCTTCTCAATAATCTTTTCCCGAGCAGCACGAATTTCGTTCAACTCCTCGTTTTGGTTCGTTGCAATAAGCTCATAGTCGTGCTCCAATTCCTGCAGTTCCTTCAAAACATCTTCGGCTTCTTTCTTCTGCTGTTCCAATACATTCACCAAGTTTTCTTCTTTGATGTTTGTCTGCTGTAGTTCTTGAGAGATACGATTATACTCCGAGCGAGCAAATTCAATTTCCCTTGTTATTGCATCGAACTCTTTATTGTTTCTAACGAGAAACTGCTGTTTCGAAAGTTTCTCTTCGCGTGCCTTCAATTCCTCGAGAGCTTTTTTCGATTTTACAATAAAATTGCGAACTTCTTCAAAAACCTTTTGCGTTTCTTTCACATAAGAGTCAAGTTCCTGATATTTCTCCTTTGCCTTCTGGATTTTTTCCGGAAGGTCTCCAAATTCATCTTCCAAATCGTCTTGCCGCCTATCCACCAAAGAAAGAGCAACAAGAAATTGCAAGGGATATTTCATCATATTATTTCCCAGATATATTTAACAAATTATTTTCCTGAATCAAATTATAATTTTTTTCCGCAAAATACCTAACAGGATTTGTGTAAATATTAGAGACGAAGAAACTCACTTCTCCATTGAAAAATTCCTCGAAAAGTTCTTTTAAAGCTTTTGCAACAAAATATTCCATTTCCCAGTGCCCCGGGTCGACAAGCATCATCTTTCCATTATACTTATGGAAATTGTGATAAGAAATATC
>RCNO01000050.1 GCA_003731685.1 Bacteroidetes/Chlorobi group bacterium MS-B_bin-24 | reverse complement strand
AGCGGAGTGTACACATTGATAGTGAAGATAGGTAACACGACGGTAACACGAACACTGAACATAGTGAAATAAGAGCGTACGAACAAAGATAGAGCGCAGCAGGCAGGCGGCTTTGCCGCCTGCTTGTTTTTTTGGGGAAATATATACAATTTTTAAAAATTTTAATCGTTTTTAACTCTGCCCGAAGTGAATGTTTTTGAGTTGAAGCTTTAAGGATGTAATTAGCCGAAGGTTTGGGTTCGAAATGAAGAAGGCGATAATTTTTTAATGGGCAAAAGCCCATTTTTTGTTAATGGTAAAACTTTTGAGGGTGCTATGGCAAAGAAGAAAGAGAAACACATTGTCGACAAAAAGTCAATTGTCGAAGCATTTCAAGAAATGGCAAAGGAGAAGAACATCGACCGCGAGGTTTTGCAAAAAATTCTCGAAGATACTTTTGCTCTGATGGTCAGGAAAAAATATGGTCCCGAAGCAAAATACGAAATTGTTTTGAACTTCGACAAAGGCGACATTGAAATTTATCTAATTAAAGAAGTTGTGGATTTTGTCGAGAATCCTACCTTGCAAATTTCTTTGGAAGAAGCGAAGAAGTACGACGACACATTAGAGTTGGGTGATGAATGGGTCGAGGAAATTACATTCGAAAACATATACGATTCCTTTGGGCGAAGAGTTGTTGCCGTTGCAGCCCAAACATTAAATCAAAAGCTACGCGAAATCGAGAAAGATAGGATATATAACGAATACAAACCACGAGAGGGCGAGATAATAGTTGGGGAAGTTTATCAAGTTCGTAGAAATGATATATTGGTGATGCACAACAAAGTTGAAATGAGGCTTCCCCGCGAGGAGCAAATCCCAAACGAACCGTATAAGTTCAAGAAGAATCAAACGATAAAGGCAATTATCAAGGAAGTTCGACGAGTGGGTGGTGGAATTCCCGATATTATTCTTTCCCGAGCTTCCGATGAGTTTTTGGCTCGCTTGTTCGAAATCGAGATACCAGAAGTTTACGATGGAATAATCCAAATAAAGGCAATTGCTCGCGACCCCGGCGAAAGAAGCAAGGTTGCTGTTGCTTCGCTTGACCCTCGAGTTGACCCTGTCGGGGCTTGCGTAGGTATGAAAGGTGTTCGCATCAACTCCATTGTCAAAGAGTTAAATAATGAGAATATTGATTTGATAGAATATTCCGACGACCCGAAAGTGTTTATTGCTCGTGCCCTTTCGCCAGCAATTGTTAAAGATGTGCAAATTGACCCTCTTGTTCGTCACGCTACGGTAATAGTTGCCGACGACCAAGTTCCATTCGCAATCGGGCGTAATGGTCAAAATGTTCGCTTGGCAATGAAGCTTACGGGCTACCAAATTACGCTGGTCAAAGAAAGCGGCGAAGATATTGAACTTAGCGAATTCAAAGAGGAACTTGGCACAGTTGTTTATAATCAATTGGTTGAAATGGGTATCCAAACTGCACGGGAATTCCTTGCAACCGACCCCGAAAGGCTTTTGCGTTTGCACGGAATGACACGAGATACATTGCTCGAACTGCGTGAAATTATGCTTAAAGAGTTTGACGAAGAGGAAGACCCACATTTTGTTGAAAAAATAAATGAAGCTTGGGCAAAAGTCCAAGCCGAAAAGGCAAAAGTTTAATATTTTTTCTACTTTTTGCATTTTTTTGGTTACAAAATCTTATTCCAACTAGCTATTTAATATTATTATTTTAATTTTGTATTTGTATATTGATTTGCTTTTGGGTATTTTAATTTATGGCCGAACAGAGGAAAATTAGGCTTCACCAAGTAGCCTCCGAACTAAATGTCGGAAAAGATAGTATTGTCGATTTTCTTACAAAATCGGGATTTGAAATTTCGAACAAACCCACATCCCTTGTTACCGACGAGATGATAGAAGCTTTGCTCAAAAGCTTCATCAAAGAAAAGAAAGTTGCAGAGAATTTTAAAAAGAAATTTGGTAAAGACTCTCCAACTGTTGCTCAGGAAGTTGTTCCACCTACTACAAAGACTCCCGAACCTGCTACAACCATTGCAATAGAGGATGAACTTTTCACCGAAGAGATTATTATCTCGCCAGCTCCGACTGAAACCGGTACTATCGAAGTTGCTGAAGAGCCTAAAACTGCTAAGAAACCGAGCCCTGCTAAAGAACCTGAAGTTGTTGAACCTACTTTCCAAGAGCCGAAAGTTGGAGAGATAATTGATATAGATAGATTTAAGCCTGTCTCGAAAAAAGAGAAAAAGGGTAAATTAGTACCAGAAGATAAAAAACCCAAAGTAGAAGAGAAACCCAAGGAAGAAAAAGCTCCAGAAAAGAAACCCAAGGAAGTTCAAAAAGAGGTAGCAAAGGAAACAATTCCTGCTACACCAATAGTTGAAAAAGAACCAAAGGTCGAACAAAAACCTAAAGTCGAAAAACCCAAAGTTGAGCCAAAAGCCGAGCCAATTAAAGCAAAACCCACGCCCGAAAAACCTGCCGAACCTGTTGTTGCAAAAGAAGCTGAAAAGGAAGTCAAAAAGAAAGAACCAATCAAGAAAAAAGAGGAGAAGAAACCAACCGAGGTCAAAAAGCTGGACTTTGAGCTTGCGAAGCCTGCGATTGAGGAAGTACAACCCCAAGAATTCGACAAGGAAGTCGAAGAACCCGAGCCTATATTCAAACATATTGATTTGCACGAAGAGGATGAAGAATTTGTGCCTTTGGTAAAGGATAAATGGCTAAGGAAGCGCGGTGGTAAATCTAAATTAGATAAATATAAGCCATTATTCGATAAAAAGATAGGCAAAAAGAAAACCACTCGAGATATTATTCGCGAAAGCGAACAGGAGATTGAAAAGAATATTCGGGAAACCCTGCACGGCTTTGGCGAAGAATCCGATGTTAAGCGTCGAGCCAAGATTCGTCATCGAAGGAAAGAGGAAAAACTCGAGCGTGAACAACTTGCTCAGCAAGAATTAGAAAAGCAAAAGAATCGAATCCAGACAACCGAATTTATTACTACTGCTGAACTTGCAAGGCTTGTTGGAGTCGACCCGACCGAGATTATTCAAAAATGTTTTCAATTGGGATTGATTGTTTCGCTCAACCAAAGACTCGATAAGGATACAATTTCGTTGATTGCTCTCGACTATGGGTACGAAGTCGAATTTATTGAAGAGAAAGAGGTTCAATTAAAAGAATTAGATTTCGAGGACCCACCGGAGACATTGAAACCAAGGCCACCGATTGTTACAATTATGGGGCACGTTGACCACGGTAAAACATCGCTTTTGGACTATATCCGTAAGTCGAATATAGTTGCGGGCGAGGCTGGGGGAATTACCCAGCACATTGGGGCATATCAAGTTGAAATACCCGGCAAAGGATTTATTACATTCATCGATACACCGGGCCACGAAGCGTTCACAGCAATGCGGGCTCGTGGTGCAAAGGTTACCGACATCGTTGTTCTTATTGTTGCAGCCGATGACGCTGTTATGCCCCAAACAATCGAGGCAATAAACCACGCCCGTGCAGCAAATGTTCCAATTATTGTTGCCATAAATAAAATCGATAAGCCCGATGCTAACCCCGACAGGATTAAACAACAGCTCGCTGAAATAGGTATTTTAGTCGAGGATTGGCAGGGACCCTACCAATGTGTGGAAATTTCGGCAAAACTTGGAACAAATGTTGATTTACTTTTGGAAAAGATTCTTTTAGAAGCAGAAATGCTTGATTTGAAAGCAAATCCAAACCGAAGTGCAAAAGCAACTATTGTGGAATCACACCTTGACCGAGGTCTTGGACCCGTTGCAACAGCAATTATTCAAAAAGGAACTTTGAAAATTGGCGATATTTTCGTCGTTGGGTTAACCTATGGAAGAGTTCGTTCGATGTTCGATGAACGGAATCGTAAGATGGAAGCAGCGGGACCATCGACACCTGTCCGAATCATTGGGTTTGATGATTTGCCCGAAGCTGGCGACATTCTTTATGTAGTAGAAACGGAACAGCTTGCAAAGCAAATTGCTTCGATGCGGCAACAACTTAAGCGTGAACAATCTTTACGGAAAGAAAAAGTTATTTCTCTGGACGACCTCTCGAAACAAATTCAATTGGGAAATATTAAAGAATTGAACCTGATTTTGAAAACCGATGTAACTGGTTCGCTCGAAGCATTGAGCGATGCTTTGAGTAAGTTGTCCAACGAAGAAGTTAAAATTAATATTTTGCATAAAGGCGTTGGGAACGTTAACGAATCGGACGTAACGCTTGCTGCTGCTTCGAATGCTGTAATTATTGCTTTCCAAGTGTCGTCGACTGGCGGAGCAAGGAAACTTGCCGAAAAACACAATGTCGAAATTAGGCGATATGAAATTATTTATGAATGTCTTAATGATGTTAAACTTGCCATCGAGGGTCTGCTAGCTCCCGAAATCCAAGAGGTAACTACCGCCACTGTCGAAGTTCGGAAAGTGTTTAAAATTAGCAAAATTGGAACGGTTGCTGGATGTTATGTCAAAAGTGGTAAAATTAGCCGAAACGACAGCGTTAAGGTGATTCGCGAGGGGCTTGTTATTCACACTGGTTCGATTGCTTCGCTGAAACGAGGCAAAGATGACGTTCGCGAAGTCGACCAAGGCTATGAATGTGGAATTATGCTCGATAGGTTTAACGATTTTCAAGAAGGCGACATTATTGAATCCTTTAAAATTGTTGAACAAAAGCGAACATTGGACAATTGAGAGCTAACCCATCCACTTGTCTTTTCTTTTTAAGAGCAAGCGGATAATATATTGTTGGATTAATTTTAAAAAAATGAATATCAGAGCTGAAAGAGTAGCGGGCGAAATCCAAAAAGTTCTTTCTGAACCCATTGCGGAATTAGCAAGGGAAAACAAAGCGGGAATTGCTACCGTTACTTCTGTTCGAATGTCTCCTGACCTGCAGATTGCTTATGTTTATGTAAGTGTTTATGGTGGGAAAATCTCGCCACAAGCGTTTATGAATATTATCGAGACAGTAAAGCCCGAATTAAGGCAACTCGTGGGTTCAAAAGTTAGACTAAGGCTTACCCCTGAACTTCGATTTTTCTACGACGATACTTTCGACAAGATTGAAAGAATTGAACAACTTTTAAAAGAAGCCAAGGACAGCAATAAATCAGTTGACGAAAATAATAAATCCGTTGACGAGCAATAACCAAATCGGGAAAAAAGGCGAACAAATTGCCATCGATTATCTTGTTGCCAAAGGTTACAAGATTATTAAAAGGAATTTCTATTTTGGCAAAGTTGGGGAAATCGATATCATTGCAGAAAATGACAACGAAATTGTTTTCTTTGAAGTTAAGATACAGAACACCAACGCTTTTGGTGATGCTCGATTTTGGATTACCCCGAGTAAACAGAAAAAAATAAGAAAAACAGCCGAAGGTTTTCTTTTTGTATTTAAGCCCAAGTTCGCTTCCTATCGTTTCGATGCAATTATAATTAATACACAAGTAAATCCCCCACTTATTGAACACATTGAAAATGCTTTCTGATATTCAATCCCTAAATTTTTTATTAATTTTGTATGAATTTATTTTTTATTAGATGATTTGCATTATAGAACATCCTTTGCTGGAGCATTTTTTAACCGTGGTTAAAAACAATCCCACGAAGTCGCATTTTCATTATGCTTTGAAAAAGATTTCGCTTTTGGCTTCTAATTTTGTTACAAAGGAGCTTGAATTGGAAGAGCTTTTCGACGAGGGCGGGAACTTTATTGGCTACAAATTTTCTTCCGATGTTCTGCTATTTTCTGTTTTCCCTTATGGTTTTACTTTGCTTCAAGCCTTTTCGAACATTCTACCGCATTATCATACTGGTTTTGTTGGTTATGAACTTAACGAAAGGAATCAGAATGAAGTTTACGAAAAATTTTGCATTCTGCCTGAATCTACCGACATCAATCGGGTCTTCATACTCGATTTTGTAATTTTTCGAGGGGAAACCATAAAAAATGCTATTTCGAGGGTGCAAATCGAGAACTTTACTAATATTTCTGTTGTAACGATTTTTGCAACCACCGATGGAATTGAAAATGTTCGTAGTGTTTTCCCCGATATACCAATTTTTGTTTGTTCGCTCGAAAGCAAAGAAGACTTGAGCCGTCTATTATACTTGCAAAAATATTTACAGGATATTTCAATTTGATAAGATATATGTAAGGGCAAAAAATGAGAATAATTTTCTCAAAGCAGGCTGAACTTGGAATTAAAGCGGTATTGTATCTTGCTGTTCAACCCAAAGGTTATCTTTACAATGCAGCCGAAATATCCAAAGAACTAAAAGTTCCGAAAGAATTTGTAGCCAAAATCTTGCAAAGATTAACGCATAGCGGAATTGTTTCCTCGAAAAAAGGGAAAACAGGGGGCTTTTCTCTCAAAATGAATCCAAAGGAAATCAAACTCATAGACATAATCCGAAGTATTGACGGAGAAGAGGCATTCGAAGAGTGCGTTCTTGGCTTCGAATCTTGCAGCGACGAGCACCCTTGCCCAATACATTATCGTTGGGCAGAAATTCGACAAAATATAATCGATATGTTTTCGGAAAAATCTGTTGCCGACCTTCGCGAAGCTACAATCAAAAAACTTAAAACTTTGCGATGAGAGATATTGACCCAAAAATTAAAACCACATCGCTTAATGCTGGGATTATTCTTGGAGCTATTTCCTTCGTTGCTTTCCTTTATTTCACAAGCCAATTGTTTAATCCTTTGGTCATATTTATAATTGGTTTGTTTATCCTGACGCCATTCCGTCGGGATTCCTACATTGTTCGTCGAATAATTCTTCTTTTTGGGGTATTTTTCGTTCTCTGGATATTTTCAATAATTGGTTCTTCGATTGCTCCATTTGCTATTTCCTTTGTTATTGCTTATTTGCTCGACCCTTTCGTGGGATTACTCGAAAAGAAGAAGATTCCCCGTTGGCTCTCTTCGCTTGTTATTATTCTCCTGTTGGTTGGTGGAATTACGGTTGTTTTTGTATTGATTTCTCCCCAGATTTTTCTGCAATTGAACGACATCTCCCAAAAGATTGCATCGGTTGTTACTACTTTTACATCTTATCTCGAAACAAATAAGCTCACAAAGGCACTCGAAAATTTAGGCATACATAATCAATATTTGAAAGACCTAATTCAGAACGAGTTTATTCCCGAAGTCAAATACCTCATCTCGCGTGTGCTAAATTCATTGGGCATTTTAATTTCGGGAATTACTTCTTTGGCAAAGCAAGTCATAAATGCTGTTCTTATCCCTATTTTTTCCTTCTACTTTTTAAAGGACTTCAAGAAGTTTAAAGAATTTATACGTGGTATTCTTGAAAAGAAAAACCAAAAACTCCTTTACGATTTGCAAAGGATAAATGAGATTTTCAGAATCTATGTCAGTTGGCAAGTTTTTGCCGCTTTGCTTGTTGCAACTTTGTGTTCAAGTTCGTTTGCAATTTTCAAAGTGGAGTTTTCCATCATACTCGGAATACTTTGCGGTTTCTTAAATCCTATCCCATATTTGGGATTGATTTCGAGCCTTGTCCTTTCGGCATTGATTATTTTGATTGTTTCCCCGCCAGATATGTTTTACCAGATTGTCGTTGTAGTGGCAACAATTCTTGCAGTTCATTTCATTAATGCATACATAATCGAACCAAATGTTTTGGGGAAGAAGGTTGGATTGCACCCACTGTTACTTTTCCTTTCGTTATATGTGTTTGGTGGGCTGTTTGGTTTGATTGGATTACTTTTCGCAGTTCCAACAACCGCTGCACTTATGCTTTTCCTGAACGACTGGACAGAAAAACTCGGTGTCAGTTCGGTTACGGGAAGTAAGTAATAAAAATTGTGATACTGTGCCGAAAAATTCGATTACCTAACATTTCCAAAAAATTACCTGCCACCAAGAAAGTGTGCGTCTGAATTAGAATTTTTCATTTTCGTTGAAAATTTCAAAATTTTTTGATAATTTTCACTTTTAAATTGGTGGAATAATGGAAAAAATTGTGAGGATACTCATCTTTTTTATGCTTTCGCCAGCACTGCTTTTTGGGCAGTTTTTGAACCACTCTAATGTGCAGTTGTTACTATATGGCAAGGTAACCGACGAATACACGGGCAACCCGGTTGGGGCGATAATTGAATTTCGAACTCCCGATGGGAAAAAGTTCAAAATCAAATCGGATTCGGTTACGGGCAAGTATCAGCAAGTTTTTACAAGTGGCTCGGAAGTCGAGGCAATAATTTACGACTGGGATGTGGTTCGCGAACGTTTCGCGTTTAAACTTCCCGATACAAACAAGTACGCCGAAATCGAAAAGAATTTTGTTGTTAAACATTTGAAAGAGGGGCTAATTGCCTATTCTTTCGATTGTTTCGAAAAGGGAACCTCGAACATTGTTGGTTTATGCGAAAACCAGCTGAAAAATTTGGACGAAGTCTTGCGTTTCAATAGGAACGTAAAGTTTGAAATTCGAGTTACTGCTTTCGATACCTATATTAAGACCAAAAAGGTTGAAACGGTTAAGAAAACAATTACCGAGAAGAAAAAGAAAAAGACTATAACAGAAGAAGTTACAAAAATCGAAGAGCCGCCACTGGACAAAATCAAAGCCCTTGTCGATTCCCGCCTACAAAACATTGAAAAAATTGTGAGTGCAATCCCTCGTGGAAAAGGCAGACTCTTCGTAGTCCCATTTTATGAAAGCGGGGATGTTCAACCAAACGATGAGCCCAAACCTTTCGATGTATTTGTGGTTGTTAAAGAGTTAAAAAATATTTTGGAAAAATAAATTTTCTTCTTAATTTGCTTCAAGTAAATAAAAAGGAAATATGAAAAAAGAAGTTGGTCTTTTTGGAATCGACCCCGTTGGCGAGAAGTTTTTCGATTTGGGTTTGGGCTACGAAAAAAGTTTTGCATTTTTACTTGCATTGGAGTTGGATATTTTTACATTAATCGGCGAGGATTTCCTTTCCGTCGAAGATTTAGCCAAGAAGCTTGGTTCTCCATCGAGAGGGCTTGCACGACTTTTGAACTTACTGGTTGCAATGGGTCTGCTCGAAAAATTTGGGCAAAAGTATTCGAATACAAAGGAGGGAAAAGAGTATCTCGTTCGCGGTGCTTCGAATTACATTGGCGACCTTAAGCCTTTTCGATTATTCTTGAAGTTTTGGCTAAATGCAAAAGATTCCATTTTAAATGGTTCATCTATTACTCCAATGAATCTTTCCAAGTTGAGCGATGATGACATCGAGGGAATGTTATATTTGATGAATTGGCGAGCTAATCGGCAAGCGGGGGAATTTGTGAAATTCCTCGACCTAACGAAGGTGATGAAAGCTCTCGACTTTGGATGTGGGTCAGGTTCTTTTGGACTTGAACTTCTCAAAGTCAATATCAATATTGAGCTGGTATTGTTCGATTATCCCCAAATCACGCCGTTTACCGAGAAGTATGTTGAAAGAAAAGGTTTTAGCGGGCTTGTTAAAATACTTTCGGGCGATTTGCTCAATTCACCAATTGGAGGCGATTACGATTTGGTTATCGTTTCGAATGTGCTTCGATATTTTTCATTCAAAGAATGCCTTATTATTTTAAACAAAATTTTTGATGCATTGAAACGAAAAGGCAAAATTGTTGTTATGGAAACACTGATTGAAAACGACAGAGTTAGCCCGCTTTATTCTGCTTTGGACTCTCTTCGCCTATTCCTTTTTACACCTAATGGTGATTTGCTGACCGAAACGGAAATTCTTCTTTTGCTGAAGGAAGCTTGGTTTTCCGACATCAAAATCCACCAAACTTCTTTTATTTCCACAATTTTTATTGGCGAAAAGTAGTCTTAACCTCTTTTGCAAGGTTGCCCAAAATATGAGACCGATTTGTACACTTTTTGTAATTTTTCTTTTGTTCGTTGCTTGCCAAAAGTACCACGACATTGAAAAGGACAAAAATAGCGTTCCAAAGCAAAGCGAGAGAAGGGCTGAAACACAACAAACCCCGCCAGTTCTTTCGATAAAAGTGCTCCGTACAATACCTCACGACACGGATGCTTTCACTCAGGGACTAATTTTCGTCGATGGTTTCCTTTACGAAAGCACTGGGCGATATGGGAAGTCTTCTTTGCGTCGCATAAATCCCGAAAATGGGGAAGTGGTGAAGCAGGTGAATTTCGATAGCCGTTATTTTTGCGAAGGTATTGCTTTGCACAATGACAAAATCTATCTTTTGACTTGGCAAAATAATACTTGCATTGTTGTTGATTTTAAGTCTTTCAGAAAACTGAAAGAAATTTTTTATCCCGGAGAAGGATGGGGCATCACTAACTACGACCAAGCACACCTTGTCCAAAGCGATGGTACAAACATCCTGAAAGTCATCAATCCCGACAATTTTGCCACAATTAAAACAATTTTTGTCTCCGCCAATGGCGAACCTGTGGCTAATTTGAATGAGTTGGAAATGATTGAAGGTAACATTTGGGCTAATATATGGATGAAGGATACAATTGCTGTCATCGATAGAATAACGGGTAATGTTAAGTTTTGGATTGATGTATCGGGCTTGCGTCAATTCGTTCAACCAACGCAGCAAGTCGATGTGATAAATGGAATTGCATACGACAGCAAAACCAAAAAGATTTATCTAACAGGTAAACTTTGGCCATTTATCTTTGAAGTGGAAGTCGAGGATTTGAAATAATTTTGATACATTCAAAAATATAGTTTGAACGAAATTCCCGCCGTTTCCATTATTTAGTTTATGTTTTGTTATAATTCATTGTAAAAATGATATATCTTTTTTAATTTGCATTTTTAAAGGTAAGTAAGAGGTAAATATGCTTTTCGATTTTGATTTAATCCAGTCTGTTTATTCAAATTTTGCTGAAAAGGTAAATCGAGCGAAATCGGTTTTGAAAAGGCCATTGACGCTTGCCGAGAAAATTTTGTACGCCCATCTTTACAATCCCGATGAGATTAAGGATTACAAGCGCGGGGTTGATTATGTTAACTTTAAGCCCGACCGCGTTGCAATGCAAGATGCGACTGCCCAAATGGCTTTGTTGCAGTTCATCTCGGCTGGTTTGCCTAAAACTGCAGTTCCCACAACAGTTCACTGCGACCACTTGATAATTGCTCGCAATGGTGCAAAAGACGATTTAGATTATGCACTGGGCTTGAACAAAGAAGTCTACGATTTTCTTTCTTCAGTGTCGCAAAAATATGGCATTGGATTTTGGAAACCCGGAGCGGGAATTATTCATCAAGTGCTTTTGGAGAACTATGCTTTTCCGGGCGGTATGATGATTGGAACAGATTCGCACACGGTAAACGCTGGTGGCTTGGGTATGGTGGCGATNGGTGTTGGTGGTGCCGACGCAGTTGATGTAATGGCTGGTATGCCTTGGGAATTGAGAATGCCAAAGTTGATTGGTATTCGCTTGACGGGTAAGTTGCAACGTTGGACCTCACCCAAAGATGTTATCCTTAAAGTTGCAGGAATTTTGACTGTGAAAGGTGGAACCGGAGCCATTATTGAGTATTTTGGCGAAGGTGCACGCACAATTTCTTGCACTGGGAAAGGCACTATTTGCAATATGGGGGCAGAAGTTGGGGCAACAACTTCGATTTTTGGCTTCGACCAAAAAATGTACGATTATCTTGTTGCAACTGGCAGAAGCCAAGTCGCCGAACTTGCCCAGCAATTAAAGGATTATCTTACCGGCGATGATGAGGTTTATCAGAATCCCGAAAAGTATTTCGACCAAGTAATCGAAATCAATCTCGACGAATTGGAACCACACATTAACGGACCTTTCACGCCAGACCTCGCTTGGCCATTGAGCAAATTTGCTGAAGCAGTCGAAAAGAATGGATGGCCCCAGAAGCTTTCCGCAGGGCTAATTGGTTCGTGCACAAATTCATCATACGAGGATATTTCTCGCTCTGCCTCGATTGCAAAGCAAGCTTTGGAAAAGGGCTTGAAAGCTAAAACTTATTTTCTTATTACGCCCGGGAGTGAACAAATTCGGTATACAATTGAAAGAGATGGTTTTATCGAAATTTTCGAGAAAATCGGAGGAACGGTGCTTGCCAATGCTTGTGGTCCTTGCATTGGTCAATGGCAAAGAAGTGACATTGGGAAAGACGAACCAAATTCAATTTTGACTTCATTCAATCGTAATTTTGCGAAGCGGAACGATGGCAACCCAAATACCCACGCTTTTGTGGCTTCGCCCGAAATTGTTACTGCTTTTGCTATTGCTGGGACACTGAAGTTTAATCCTTTGAAGGACAAATTGGTTAATGACAAAGGCGAAGAGGTTATGCTCGAAGACCCCAGCGGGTTTGAACTTCCACCGCGTGGTTTCGATGTAAAAGAGATGGGTTATCAGCCTCCTGCCGAGGATGGTTCATCGATTGAAATTAAGATTAATCCTAACTCCGAGCGTTTACAACTTCTACAACCTTTTGAACCTTGGGATGGGAACGACTTTTTAGGGCTGCGCCTTTTGATTAAGGTGAAAGGCAAATGTACCACCGACCATATTTCGATGGCTGGACCTTGGCTCCGCTATCGTGGACATCTCGATAATATTTCGAACAACTTGCTTATCGGGGCTGTGAATTACTTTAACGACAAGACAAATTATGTTAAGAACCAACTGACGGGAGAGTATGGTCCGGTGCCCGAAGTTCAGCGCTATTACAAAGCAAATGGAATAGGCACCATCGTTGTTGGCGACGAAAACTACGGCGAAGGCTCTTCGCGAGAACACGCTGCAATGGAACCACGCTATCTCGGAGTCAAAGCCATTTTGGCTAAATCGTTTGCTCGCATTCACGAAACCAATCTTAAAAAGCAGGGAGTTCTTGCTATTACTTTTGCAAATAAAGATGATTACGATAAGATTCAAGAAGATGACATAATTGATATTGTGGGATTAAAAGAATTCGCTCCAAACAAGCCGCTGAAAGTCATTTTGCACCACAAGGATGGCTCGACCGAAGAATTTCCCGTGAATCATAGTTACAGCGAGACTCAAATCGAGTGGTTCAAGGCTGGCTCTGCTCTAAATCTTTTGCGTCAGAAGAAATAGCAACGGCTAAATTCTCGTTCTTGCCCTCTTTGCATTTCCTTTTCGATGCAAAGAGGGTATCTTAATTTTCTTTTTATCAATAGGATGTTGAATATAATTCGAGCAATCTACTTAACAACAATCAATTTGTATGGCTTGAATTGATTTTCGGCTTGTATTGTTACAAAATATACGCCCGAAGGTATTTCCGCTGTGTCGAACATAAAAATTGGTTCGTTTAATATCCCGTCGAACAGCACTTTTATCGTTGCACCTTGCAGAGAAGAAAGAACAATTTTTGTGGGTGCACCAATTGGGAAATTGTCCAATGGTATAATCACCATCCCATTGGTTGGATTTGGATGCAAAGTCCCTTCTACCTCGACACCATTAATACTACCTTGGGTGGTTAAGTACCACGGGTTGCGAACAAGGAGAATCGAGCCATTATCAGGGTCGCCACCCAATATAAACAATTGCACAATATATTTCCAATCGTGAGAGGGGCGGCCAGAATACGTACCAAATAGGAATGGGTTACCCCCATTAAAGCTCAGGTCGTATATAATTTTCCCCGTTTCTACATCGACTATGATGTCACAGTTTGCCATTATATATTTATCATCAGGAGAAAAATAAGCTTTGATGGAATAAACCCCGGAATTAAATGGTAGTTGAGTATTTTTCCATTTCACTCTTCTCTCAACCACATCATACAATAGCCAGCCATTTATATCTTCACCATTCCTATGTCCATTAATTAACCCAAAAAGAATGTATCTGCCTGTATTTCCTACAAAA
>RCNO01000049.1 GCA_003731685.1 Bacteroidetes/Chlorobi group bacterium MS-B_bin-24 | reverse complement strand
TGGTTGTAGTTTAGATAAGGAAACTTTTGTCTTGCAAGTGCAACAACGCCACTTGCAATTGGAGCAGCCATCGATGTCCCATTCCAAGAATCATAATTATTNCCNGGNACAGTAGACAAAATATTAGTTCCCGGCGCCGAAACATCAACATTGNGGCTATAATTTGAAAATGCAGCCTTCTTATCGGCTGAATCAACTGCAGCCACCGAAAGAACACCATCGTACGAAGCCGGCGTAAAATTTGTCAATTTGTTGTCATTTCCCGCNGCACCTACAACGCAAACATTCANACTATTTACAGCACGGATAACATCATTTTCAAGATTTGAACCAGATTGGCTTCCCCAAGAGCAATTGATTACCTTTGCACCCATCGCCGCAGCGTAGAAAATCCCCTCGTATCCTTTGGATATATAAGGATTAAACAATTCGTCCGAAGAAGCTTTGACAGGTAGAATCTTAACTTTTGGCACTACCCCAGCAATACCTATGAAATTGTTTGCAACAGCACCAATAATCCCTGCAACGTGTGTTCCGTGTCCGTTCCCGGGACGTGGGTCATTGTCGGGAGTGGAACCATTTGCACCAACNAAATCCCATCCAACATAATCATCCACATAACCATTACCATCATCATCAACATTATTGAATCTTTTGTCTTTCCCAGTTGAATCGATTCCCATTTCACCAATGTTGTAAAAAATGTTGTCTTTCAAATCCAAATGGTCAATATCGACACCTGTATCGACAACAGCCACAATTATTGTATCGATACCACTGCTGTTCTCTAATAGTTGCCAAGCTTCGAATGCCTTTATCTTCTCAAGATAATACTGTCTACCAATTAATGAATCATTCGGAATACCTGCCAAGTGGTGAACAAACAGAGGTTCCACATATTCAAAAAACCCCGTTGCTTTTAATTTTGATGAAACGGTGAGCGGGTCAATCCCACTTTCGTAACGAGCTATGAAAATTCTCTTCAGCGATAAAATTGCATCATCGGAATNAGTTCTATATTGGANTTTGNACTTAGCAAGTGTCCAATCTATTAGTTGTGGATTTATTGCATTGACAACTTTCACTGAACCAAGCAATTCCTGAAAAAATCTTTCAAANTCCTTTTCCCCTGNAATAAGATGAATGTATTCAGGCTTTACTTTGAAAACCACTGTTTTTGGCTCAAAGNCATCCCCAAAAAGCTGGCACTTAAAGCCCAAAAGCAATGTTAGAAGAATGAATAATCTTTTCATAAATAAAGCAAATTAACAAAACANTAAAATTACTCAAAATTTCCTCACTAAAATGAAACAAAGTTTACTATTTTTGTATTTTTATTGATATTTTAAATAATTAAGGAGAAAAAATGTACGAATTTGTCAAGAATTCAGACCCTGCAGTTTACGAAGCATTAATTAACGAATATAAAAGGCAGCACGAAAAAATTGAACTAATTGCCAGCGAAAATTTTGTATCCCCTGCGGTACTCGAAGCACAAGGTTCNGTATTAACAAANAAGTATGCCGAAGGCTACCCAGGCGCTCGATACTATGGCGGATGTGAATGGGTTGATGTTGCAGAAAATCTNGCTCGCGACAGAGTCAAACAACTTTTTGGCGCAGAATATGCAAATGTNCAGCCTCATAGTGGAAGCAGCGCNAATATGGCTGTTTACTTTTCGTTCNTNAANCCCGGCGATACAGTTATGGGAATGAGTTTAGCACACGGAGGCCATTTAACCCACGGCTCCCCAGTGAACTTCTCGGGAAGGTTGTTCAATTTCATCCCATACGAATTGGACAAAGATACCGGAAGAATTGATATGAATATGGTCGAAGACCTTGCCCTTAAACACAAGCCAAAGATGATTACCGTTGGCGCATCCTCTTATCCTCGTGAAATCGATTACAAAGCCTTCCGCGAGATTGCCGATAAAGTTGGTGCTTTTCTTTTTGCCGACATTGCCCATCCCGCAGGAATAATTGCAAAAGGATACCTCCAAAGTCCAATACCATATTGCCACATAGTTTCGAGTACNACACATAAAACCCTTCGGGGACCACGAGGTGGGCTAATACTNATTGGAAAAGATTACGAAAATCCCTTTGGAATTGTGGCACCGAAATCTGGCAGAGTTAAAAAAATGAGTGAAGTCGTTGACTCTTGGGTGATGCCGGGCATACAAGGCGGACCACTAATGCATGTAATCGCTGCAAAAGCTGTTGCCTTTGGCGAGGCTTTAACAGAAGAATTCGACAAATATATTCAACAGGTTCTGAAAAATGCCAAAGCGTTGGCAAACGCTTTGATGGAAAAAGGATANAATTTGGTTAGCGGTGGAACCGATAACCATCTGATGTTGATAGACNTGCGAAATAAAAATGTTACGGGAAAGCAAGCAGAAACCGCTCTCGATAAAGCTGGAATAACAGTAAACAAAAATGCAGTTCCNTTCGATACCCAACCACCNCTGATTACCTCGGGAATTAGAATTGGAACACCAGCAATGACAACCCGCGGTATGAAAGAAGAAGAAATGAAAATTATTGCCGAGTTTATCGACCGGGTAATTTCGAATATTAACAACGAAGATGTGATAAATAAAGTAAAACAAGAAGTAAAAGAATTTACGAGCCGATTCCCTCTTTTTGCTCTTTACGGATAATAATACTTAAAAAATTACCCCATATCTCAATGAGATATGGGGTTTTTTATTTTCGCTACATTCAAAATCAAATTATATGAACTCAATCCAATGTTGAAAGCGAAAAACAGCTGAATTATTTATATTCTCGTAAAAATTCAAGTCTCTCTTGCAGTTTGTGAATAGGAACGAGGAGCTTATCCTTGCCTAAAATTGCATCTTCTCGATTAGTAAAAACAAGTTCATAGTCTTTGCTCATAACGATAGCTTCTTCGGGGCAAACTTCTTCGCAAAAACCACAGTAGATACAGCGAAGCATATTTATCTCGAACTTCACAGGATAGCGTTCTTTTTCGCGCTCGGTTTCCCCTGCTTGAACTTCGATTGCAAGCGCAGGGCACACGCGTGAACACAACCCACAAGCCACGCATCTTTCTCCATCTTCATCCAAAACAAGAACTGGGCGACCACGAAAGGACCCGGTTGGTTCCCATCTTTCCTCTGGATATTGGCGAGTGAACTTNGGCTTGAACATTTGCCTAAGAGTAATGCCCAAACCTTTCGCAATTTCGGGAAGATACAATTTTTCCCAAAACGTAAGCCTTTCGTGCTCTGTATTTTCTACTCTATTCATAGCAATTTCTTATTTTAAAACATAAAGAACGATTGAAGTAACAAATAAATTTACCAAAGCCAAAGGAAGAAGGACTTTCCACCCTAAATACATTAACTGGTCGTAGCGGAATCTTGGCACCGACCAACGAACCCAAATAAAAAAGAAAACCATCAAAAGAACTTTGAAAATCAGAATACAAAATTGAATTAAAGACAAAAGGAATGAACCTTGCTGCAACCCTAACCACTCGGGTGGAACAGGTAGATTCCAACCGCCAAGAAAGAGAAGCACTATAATCAAAGACGAAGTAAACATATTGGCATATTCGGCAAGGAAAAACATTCCAAATTTCATCCCGGAATATTCAGTATTGTAGCCTCCGACGAGTTCAGGTTCGGCTTCGGGCAGATCAAACGGNGCACGATTTGTTTCNGCAAATGCAGAAACAAGGAAAACNATAAAAGCAAGNGGCTGGTAAAACAGATTCCAATTCCAAAGNGCCTGCTTTTGGACAATCTCTTGCAACGAAAATGTTTGGCATACCAAAAGAACACCAACCAAAGATAANCCCATCGATAACTCGTANGAAATCATCTGAGCAGATGACCTTAAGCCACCCAACAAGGAATATTTGTTATTCGAAGACCATCCAGCAAATGTAATTCCATAAACTCCGACAGATGTTAATGCGAGAATAAATAAAATACCAATATTAACATCCGGGGTTGTAATGGAAAAATAAATCAACCTATCGTTATATTTAAATGGTTCAGCAAAAGGAATAACTGCATAAACCGAAAAAGCAACTCCAAGGGAAATCACTGGTGCGATACGATGGAANAACTTATCCGCAGCGTGTGGTGTAATATCTTCTTTAAGAAAAAGCTTAATAACATCGGCAAAAGGCTGAAGGAGCCCAAATGGACCAACCCTATTGGGTCCAATACGATTCTGAATCCAAGCCGAAACCTTGCGTTCAAGCCACACACCAAATGCAGCCGCAATTAATAGAATTAGTGTTAAGAGTATTAAGGCTTTAATTAAAAATTCAATAACCAATGGCAACCAATCAGTCATAATATTCACCCTGAATTAATCTGGTTTCATAAAATGTNATTCGTAGATAGTAACTTTTGGGTCTGGGGTTTTGGATTTTCCTAAAACTATTCCCAAATGCTCATCAAGAAGCTCATAAGTCATACCTTTGAATTCAGCAATATGAAGAGCGATTTCATTGAAAACATCNGCTGATGTTTTGTAATTCCAACCAGCACCAAGCTTATTTGCAATAAGCTGCAAAACTTCCCAAGATTGCTTAACATCACGATATTCAAAACGTGTCCAGCGGTCATTGAAAGCCCCAAATTTGTCCAATCTGCTCATTTTCATACCCATAAATCGCAAGTTGTTCTTGGTTACCAGCGCTGGCTTGAAATGTTGAACCCTTCGATTGACATTAACAAATGTTCCTTCGCTTTCGGCAAAAGTCGTTACTGGAAAAACAATATCAGCTTTTTGAACCAAAGGATTCGTTGAGTTATATTGATGCGTGATAATTAAGTCGAGTTGGAACAATACTTCNTAGATTTCGGGATAATCATCAAAGTCGTCTTCCATTACATAAATGGCTTTGATAGTACCTTCGCGGATTAAATCAACTAATCGCTTAACATTAACAGTATGCAAAACAGGAGCAACTCCAACCAACCTTGCACCAATCAAGTTCGGTGTTTTATCTGAACATCTCANGAAGTCATCTCCAAAGCTTTCGTCGTAATGTTCAAGCAAATCCAGATTCTTAGACTTAAANACTTCCTTGGCAAATTTTGCAAATAAGTAATTGTTTTCGACAGTAGTTTTTGCAGAACCAATGAACATTATCTCGTCGGGTGAAAATGGNTTAAGCCTTTCAACCACNGAAGAGATGGCTTCGTCCCAATTAACCTTCACCAATTGGTCATTATCCCGAATTAAAGGAGCAGTAANCCTGTTCTCGTTAACATATTGATAATGAAGTCGCCCATAATCGCACATCCAATAACGATTGACATATGGATTTGCTTTTGGCTCAACACGAAGAATTTCATTATTACGAACACCAATTTTTATGTTACAACCTCGGGCACAACCCTCGCAAATAGAATCATTAAAACTCATATCCCAAACGCGAGCCTTAAAACGAAAATCTCGGCTTGTCAAGGCTCCAACAGGACAAATATCAATTACATTCATTGAATAGGGATTGTCGAATTGNGTGCCTTCGTGAAGTTGGATTGTAACTCTATCGCCTCTTTTAACAAAAGTTAGAACATCTTGCTTCGCAATTTCTTTTGCAAAACGAATACATCGAGAACAAGAAATGCACCTTTCTCCATCAAAAATCACATAAGGTCCCCAAGGTACCCTTTTGGGTTTATGATTTTTTTCTTCATCGAACCGACTATAACCACGAGAGTGTTTAAATGCATATTCTTGCAACTTGCACTGCCCAGCCTCATCGCATATAGGACAGTCCAGCGGATGGTTAATGAGCAAAAATTCCATCACTGCCTCTTGTGCTCGAATCACCTTTTCNGAAGTTGTCCGAACGTGCATACCATCTACAACTTCGGTGGCGCAGGCAATTTGCAACTTGGGGAAGTAATTAATCACTGGCTTGTTGTTTTCATCCACTTGGATTGAACCATCGGGTAAACGGCGAGGCATCCCNACTTCGACAAGGCACATTCGGCAATTCCCTGCCACAGAAAGTTCAGGGTGCCAACAAAAATGGGGAATATTTACCCCATTTTCGAATGCAACTTGAATAACTGTTTGCCCTTGTTTGGCTTCGTAAACTTTTCCGTCAATATATATGTGTGGCATTCATTACCTCAAATAAATAAAAACAAAATTAACAAAAACTAATCAAANCATATTTCAAAAAATATTAAGCCNGCAAAAATATTTTCCATCTTAATCTTCNGAAACATCCCCAATGTCTTTTANCCTTTTGGGTCCAGCTTCGACAACTTCGCGGGNGCAACCATCGGCAAAAAGCTTAAAGTTTTCAATATATCGAGCGGCAAGGCTATCGTACCTTTGCCAATACTCTTCTTTATTGCCCCAAGAAGTGGATGGCTTCAAGACATCATCGGGAACACCGGGACAATGCAATGGAACCTCGAACCCAAAAAGTTTATCTTTCCGGTATGGAACATCATCGAGCAAACCATCAAGAGCAGCATTCAATAGCGTTCGGGTATGACGAATGCTAATTCGTTTGCCAACACCAAATTTACCGCCAACCCAACCAGTATTCACCAGCCAACATTTAGCACCATATTTAACCATNTTTTCTTTTAATAGATTTGCATANTAAAATGGATGATGCACCATAAATGGAGCCCCAAAACAAGCAGAAAAAGTAATTTCTGGCTCAATTCCCAATCCAATTTCCGTGCCTGCAATCTTCGATGTNTAACCACTTATAAAATGATACATCGCTTGGTTCATATCAAGCCTTGCTATTGGGGGCAACACNCCCGAAGCATCACAAGTCAAGAAGATAACATTCTTGGGATGCTCTTTGACCATTTTCTCTTCAACCACATTGGGTATNAACTCAAGAGGATAAGAGGCACGAGTATTCTCTGTGAAATGGTCATCGTCGAGGTCNACATTACGGGTCACAGGGTCATAAACAACATTNTCCAAGATNGTTCCAAATCGGCGAGTNGCNGCCCAAATTTGNGGCTCGTGTTCGGCAGAAAGTCTAATCACTTTCGCATAGCATCCGCCTTCGAAGTTAAAAACACCTTCGTCGCTCCAACCATGCTCATCATCGCCAATCAATCTTCGGTTCGGNTCNGCAGACAAAGTAGTTTTTCCAGTCCCGCTCAATCCAAAAAACAACGCAACATCTCCTTTTTTCCCAACATTAGCCGAACAATGCATTGCCATAACANTTTGCATCGGTAGAAGGAAATTCATAATTGTGAAAATCGACTTCTTGATTTCGCCTCCGTAACTGGAACCAAGAACCAAAGCCATTCTTGCACCAAAATTGATAATGATTGCTGTCTCTGTTCTGGTTCCATCCACCCGCGGGTCACACCTAAAAGAAGGAGCGGCTATCAAAGTAAATTCTGGAACGTGTCGCTTATATTCGTCCTGGGTTTTCGGTAAAATAAACATATTGCGAGCAAAAAGACTTTGCCAGGCACTATCGGTGATTATCCTAATAGGCATCCGATAATTGGGGTCTGCACCTACGTAAACATCTTGAACAAATAGTTCTTCGCCTTCGAGAAATGCNTGTAAACGGTAAAGCAANGCATAAAATTTGTCAGGGGGAAAAGGTCGNTTNTAAACCCCCCACCAAATTTTATCCGCAGTTGTTGGCTCGTAAACGATAAATTTATCGTTCGCAGCACGAGCAGTCCACTTACCAGTGTAAACAAGAAGCGGACCCCCGTTGACAATGTGACCTTCGTTGCGGAAAACNGCTTCTTCGTAAAGCGCCGGTGTTGGTAAATTCCAGAACACNCGGTCTAAATTAATTAAACCGTGATTTGACAATTTGAAATCGCTGGCAAGAGCCGAAGCGTGTTTGGTTGCTGGAGTTTCAAATTCAAGATATTTCATAACCAATCCCTTATTAATTTTCTTTCACCAATATATAATTCATTTGGAGAATCTGGGTCAAGAGCCCATTTCATTCTTTCGATTCCTTCGGTAATGTCCTTTACAGAGCCACAAGTAGAAAGCCTTAGCCAACCATCGAGACCAAATTCAATTCCTGGAACCGTTAGCACTCTAACTTTATCCAAAAGGAATTGAGAAAGTTTAATCGAATCTTTCATATAGTAGCTGAAATCNGCAAAACAATAAAATGTTCCATCTGGTTTAAATGCCCTTACTCCTTTNAAGGCANTCAATCTTTCGAGAAGTATATTTCTATTATTTTCCAAAGTGATTCTTAAACTTTCCACCTGNGTTTGAGGACCATTTAAAGCTGCGGCTGCGGCAACTTGGGTCACAACAGAAGGACCAGAAGTCTGGTGGGCTTGAATATTTGTCATTGCTTCAATGAGTTTTTTATTTGCAACAGCCCAACCAATTCTGAACCCAGTCATAGCATACATTTTCGAGACGCCGTTAATCAAAACCANTTTGGAATTTTCGCTTAAATCCTTTGCAAACTTGTAAAAATTAATCGGTTTGCGACCATCAAATATAAGGCGATGGTAAATGTCGTCCATAATTAAATAAAGACCCCGCTTTTCGCAAAATTCNACAATTTCGGCTATGAATTGCTCTGAATACATTGCACCTGTTGGATTGTTTGGGCTGTTGATTATAATTGCTTTCGTGTACGAAGTTACTCTTTCTTCGATATCCTGCAAACGGGGATAAAATGTTCCATCTTCGGGAAAGACAGGCACTGGAACACCGCCGCAAAGCTTCACCATCTCGGGGTAGCTAACCCAATAGGGTGCAGGGAAAATAACTTCCTCTTGTGGATTAATGATTGCTTGCAAGCAAACCATTATCGCTTGTTTCGCTCCACTAGAAATGATAACATTTTCGGGTGCAACAAGTCGGTCATAGAATTCTTCGGTATACCTTATTACAGCTTTTTTCAGTTGAGGAATTCCATCGGCAGGAGTATAGCGAACTTCACCAGAGTTAATCAAATTGGAAGCGGCAACCAAAGCTTCCAAAGGGGCTTTGCTTTTGGGCTCACCACCACCAAGATGAATCACTGGTTCACCTTTTTCGCGTAAAATAGCGGCAATCTCGTTAAGCCTCAATGTTGCCGAGGCTTTTATTGACCTACCAATTAAACTTAAACTCATTTTCTATCCTATCAAAAAACTTTAAAATACAAAATTCCAAAAAAATAATGTAATTAACAAAAAGAAGATTTGTTTTTTAAAACAAAATCATTATTTTTGTTTTTTGAAATCAATCACATTTCGTCTCAAAAGTGGGGTTTAAATGAAAAACAAACTGCTTTTTNTCCTTTTGATTGCTTTTTTGCCGTCCTTTTATGCCAATTCCTCGCCATATTACTTTTCGCTTGGGGGAATGAATGTTGTCCCCATAAGCAAATTCAAAGAAACAAACAAACCGAGCCTTGGCTTCAATCTCCAATTCCAAGACCGTTCCTTTTGCAACTTATGGTACGGTTTCCGATTCGATTACTCAAAACTCGACTCGCTCGAAAACGTTCCCATTGGAACAAATTTCTTTAATTCTTATCTCCTCTTCTCGCCAGAAATACGCTATGTCTATCTTTTCTCGCCTAAACTTAACTACGACGACACATTCTATCTTTTCCTTCAAGGACTACTTCACTTCTCTTCAATTACCCGAAAGCAAGCCACTGACGAAAGCAACCTTGGTCTTGGCGGAGGTTTAGGTGGGGGAATCGGATTTTGCTTTAATCTTTTTTCGCTTTGCTGGTCGCTGGAATTCGATGCATTGTTCTCCTCCGCTAATTTCATTTTAAAATCTAATCAACGCCCTGCTCTAACTAATTACAATTTCGGTTTAACACTGGGAGTCCGATTATGAAAAAGAAATTATTTTTCATCGCATCCCTGATTTTATTTCTTTCCTTGATCAGTTGTTCATCGTTGAAAAGGACTGACGACGCTTTAAGAATAAAACCCGACTCGGCTTATAAATACACCAATTATCCATTCAATAAAGATATCGTACGCAACGGAAATACCCTTCGCGGTATGGTTCTTCGCTTAGAAACTCTTATGTCACCCGACAGTTGCACTCCCAAAAGAACTCCAAACTTCAAAAGTGAGAACAGAGTTGTTTTTCTCGATACNAAATCGCCCAATCTAAAATTTGTTGAGTATATTCCTTTCGAGGACGTGGATTTCATTGGACCCAAATTTAACCAACCAATAAATACTATCGAAGACTACAACTATCCATTGGAGCCCAAAAAGTTTCGTTATGTCCCCTGGGATACAATCAAAGTCGAATGCAATGAGTGTAATTGTACAAAATTTTCTCTTTCTCTTAGGCTTGGTTTACCGAAAATCCCTTGCCTTTTTTGCCCTACTTGTCCGACAAAAATTTGCAAGCCCTATTTTGTTGAACTTCGTGGTGGCTATTCAACTTATCGGGACAAAATTTCACCGCAGGAAACCATTTGGAAAGATGGATTTTTCGGCGAAGTTGCAGGTGGAATTCGATTTGGAAATAGGAAGCAATTTGGCATTGGTTTGATGCTTTCCACTGGGTTGCCAATTTATAATTCATTTACAGGAGAAGAGTTGCGAAGACCTCTTGCTTTGCTTCATTTTCGATGGGACCCTTTGAAAGCTTGTGTTAAACCACGAGAAAAGACGCAACCCATAAGAGTTCGAGAAGGTCCAAAGCCTTGCAACTGCCCCGACGAAGAATCCGAAACATCTGAAAAAGCTTCGACTTCATTGAAAATTTAGAATTACCTTTTGAAAGATGCTTTCGACCTTATTTCTTTGTTCAAGCTGGGCTTCCTTTCGACAAATTCTCGGTGGATTTAATAAAACTAAACATTTCGAGGTCTAATTGCAAAGATAAAATTAAATCATCCGCTCCATATTTAGACATCGATTTTGTTCCTTTTACTTTCACAATTGGTGCTGGAATCGATTTCCCCATATCTTCACATATTGATATTTCAATCGATGCAGGTTGGCGAAGTTATGCTTTTGGCGAAAGTCAAGCATTACTTGGTTTCAGCAATGTTACTTCTTATCGTCGAATAAACATATTTTTCATTCGAACTGGTATTACTTTATAGGAGGTGAAAAATGACAAAGAAATATAGACTTAACCTGAAAGTGTTGTTAATATTTACTCTGTATAGCTCTTTTATTATCCTAAACTCCTGCGAATGTCCACTTCAAGAAACTGATATTTACCAAAAATGTCAAGTTCGGGAGGCAACCATTACAAGGTTCAGTCCCACTGGTAGTTTGGTGCAAGTTACTAATCCCGATGGCACTAAACAAATTGTTTTCCAGCCCGATTCTCTTTATTCAATTCATACATTTTTATTCCCATTCGACAAAAATTTGTCTGGTGCATTAGTTAACGATGAGCGTTTTTCTAAAAGTTCTTCTATTCCTATTGTTAAACGACCATTTTCTGACAAAAGACCGTACTTTTTGGCGATTTTCGACAATTACCCACCAAACAACGATTTGAATGGGGACATTTTGTTGTATTCTGTCACCGATAATTTTCAATCTGCTGAAATCCGTGTCGCAGGGGACATAGTGTTAACTGGTCTCACGTTTTATTCCGAAAATTCTCAAGAGTTCTGCGAGCTTGTTGACAATTTAACTAAGGATACAGCTCGAATAAGAAGCCTTAAAAGTAGTTTATCCCAGTTTGGTATCANCTTACNNAATAGCAGAGTAATTGACTACAATCAAAGCAATTTGGTTGTTCTCGATACAGGCAACCAAGTTGTTACTGGGGTAACCCCGCCGCAAAATGACATTGATGAAGCCTTGAAGTTAGTAAAAAATCGCGCTGTAAACATCACTGTTAAACTTGGAGAAGTTTATCTTTACAGAGCAATAAATGGCAAGTATTTCATCTTCGCAATTACAGACATCCGAGAAGGAACCCTTTCCCCGTACAAACGAAGATTAACAATTATGTTTAGCGAAATTTAGGNGGAGAAATGAAATCCAAATATGTTATTCTTCTTTTTAGCCTTATATTTTTATTAGCATCCTGTAGCAAACCCAAAATTATTCGTGAATTACCAGTAGGAAATCTTAGTCGGATTTCCCCCAAAGAATCACCAAATACAAAGAATGACGAAGTCGCTCCTGTACAACAACCCAGCAATCTCAACATCGTTGATCCTTGCCAAAAGGAGCAAAGTTTTGTTTCCAATCAACCTTTCAGGGGAATAATAACCTCCGCAGAATTTATCAAAAGAACTTTCCCCGCAAGTGAATACAATAAGAAGCGATTAATTATCTGACTTCCAATGTTGAATCTGTAACTTTTTTAACAGCAAACGAAGGTTACGCCTCCTTTTCCCATCCCCCACACCCAAAATACATCCAAAGATATGGGCTTCCATTGGAAGGCTCTGTCGGTGGAACCGATATTTTCTATTTCTATCCTAAAAATGAAAGAATTATTTTCGAAGTTTTACCTCCTCCTGTTAATTCAGAATTTTGGGACTCACATCCGTTCGTAACAAATGACGAATTGGGGAATCAATTGCTCATTTGGGCATCCGACAGACTCGACAACTTTGGCGGATATAGTTTCCCTTATAAAAACGAGGGCAACACAGACCTCTACTTCGCATTTAAGAGAACAAATCAAGATTGGAAGGAAGTCCAAGTGCATAATTTCAACGAGGTAATGGATGGAATTAACACAAAATATTCAGAAGCTACTCCATTCCTATTTTGCAAATGCTACAATCCAACTTTGTTTTTTGCATCGAATCGGGACTCAAAAGATTCAACCTTCGACTTGTTTTACGTGAAACTTGAAATTGATTTTATCAATCAAAAAATTCAAGCCAAAGGACAAGTGGAAAAACTACCCGCAGGGAATAATGATATAAACACAACTGCCGACGAACGTTTCCCATTCATTGCCTATCCGCATTTAACGAACTATAACCCCTCGCTTGAACTTTATTTTTCATCTAATCGTTTGAAAGACTCGATTGTTTTTGTCTCCAAAGACTCACTTAGAAGAGAAACTCGACTAATAATAAAAAATGTCGGTGGATACGACCTTTATCGATTCGAACTTTATGGGAATAAATTCGAATGTACTCCGCCACCCCCGCCTCCGCCACCTAAACTTTATCTTATAGTACATCTTAATGATTTTTGCTATGACTCGCAAGGCAATCCTGTTGATTCAGCCCTCGATATTAGCGGAAAATTCTTGATGAACAATTCTGCATATCAATCTCAGAACCGCATCGAGTTGGCTCTTGGAACAAGATACGTTTTGGAAAGAATAAGCAATGATTCAAGATGTAGCGGAGCTTGTGATTCTTGTTTCTCTTCCAAAATTGAGTTTGCAACACCAAATAAGATTTTTAAAGACACAACAATTGAATTTAGCCTAAATCAACATTGTTACAAAAAACAACCGAAGAGAATAAGCTTCTCCTACCAAAAAGGTCTTGCTTTCTTCGTTACAGGATACTGGTATCCCACAACCACACGCAACCTTAAAACTTTGTATGAACGGTCGAAAAGTGGATGTCTTGTACTTTCTAACTTCATTGATTCTACTGATTTCAAACCTGATGAAAAATATTTTTACCAAACAGCGGCTGAAATCAACGACAAATGGTTTAATGAGTTTTTGTTCCCAACAATTGATTCACTTTTACAAGCTTTGGACACCTGTTATTCTAATCAAGAAATATTAATAACCGTTCACGGCTATACCGACCCTTGCCCATTAAGAACACATCGTGACCCAACAGGCAGAATAACCCAAGATAGTACCCGCTATACCTGCGACGATACAGTTAAATTTGAACGAAACGATTTCACCATTGTTATCCCTCCGGGAATTTATATGAAACAACCGAATCTGAAAACTACCGATGGCAGAACTTTTACACCGCCATTGGGAATCCAGCAGGGCAACTATGTCCTTGCAATGTTGCGAGCTCACTTCACCCGAAAAACTATCGAAGAAGGTTTCAAAGCAAAGTATCAAAACAANAGTGAGAAAATAAGATTGTTCGAAAAATTCGTAAAATTTCATTTAAACGCCTTTGGCATCTACGATGAAAGACCCCCTTGCCCGAATATTGATAAAAACATAGTTGGAGTTGAGCTGGCAAATCAACCCTACCCGCCTTCGTTGAATGAACCTTGCAATCTTCCCCATAGCCGACGAGTTATGATTTACCTTGATGTTGTTGATAAAGAAACGATACAAAAGAAATCCTTTGCCCGAGGGGAATGCGGTAAACTTCTGTATCCAACTTATGTCGAGTTGAAAAAGGAAAAGGNAAAGGTACAGAAAGTTCCTATTTCATTGCCATCGGAGGAAGAACTCTTTATCACTATGGACACACTTGAATTGCCATCTGTTGAAGAATATGAAACCCCAACCGAAACTCCTTGTGCCGGAAATTGCTATCGAATTGTTTATGGCAAAGCAAGGAACGCCGAAGAGTTTTACTTTTTGAGCAATCTGTTGAAGTCCATTGGCTTCGAAGTTGAGCAAATTGAATCAAATAACTT
>RCNO01000048.1 GCA_003731685.1 Bacteroidetes/Chlorobi group bacterium MS-B_bin-24 | reverse complement strand
AAAAAAAGCCAATGATGCATTTAGTTTAAAAAATTTTGTTATTTTGGGATTTTATGAATAAAATTTTACTTGATTTTTTACATAACGAAATGTCGAAAAAATGAATTGTGATAGATTATGAATAACAATTTTTATGAATAAATTTTAAACGAAAGGTATTAATATGGCTTCGCCAATGTATCGAGATAGCAACTAAAAAATTAGGATAGAAAACTATTAAAGTTATGACAAAAGAAGAGGTGCAAAATAATTCCGAGGTGAGCCAAAAATCGCTTGTGAATTTGGCAGACCAACTTGTCGCCGAAACAAAAGAGATGCTTCGGGAATCCCAAACGGAAGAAGATTTAAGAGTTCGGTTCGAAAGATTTTTAGACCCAATAAAAAAAGAATTAGGAATTCAATTAATTGCAAAGTATGAGAAATCAGTATATTGCGGGCGGTCGGACGCAATGCATGGGCAGTTGATAATCGAATATGAACGACCCGCGGCGTTTTCTTCCAAAAACAACATCGAACACGCTTACAAACAGTTAGTCAATTACATTACTGCTGAATCAAAGGGAACTAACTTAAATCAATTTGTGGGTATAGGGTTTGATGGTGAACGAATTTTCTTTGTAAAAAATTATCAAAATCAATTAATCAAAGAACCAAAAGATGTCGCCTACGATTTTAATCTCGAAACCGCAAAAACATTTTTAATACATCTGCGTGCTTTGTCCCGCCTACCGCTTACTGCCGAAAATTTGGCTCAAAAATTCGGACCCAAAAGCGAAGTAGGACAAAAAGCAGTTCGTGCTTTTGCTAATGCTTTAGAATACTGGGGACCACAAGGCGAAAAGAATAGACCCCGCGAAGTGTTTTTCTATGAATGGAAAAGGTTATTTGGTATTATTTACGGCGAGCACTTTAATAGCGGCAACAAAGAAAAAGAGTCGCAAACACTCCTGCGAGTTTATAAGCTTGGGAAAGAAATCGACTTCCAAGAACTTTTATTTTCTATTCATACTTATTTCGCTTTTTTAATGAAACTTATCGCTGCGGAACTTTTGAACTTGCGCGAGACCACTTTTACTTCCTCTCTAACTTCTCGCCTGACTCATATACCGGATGATGAACTTAAGAGTCAACTTGAAGATATAGAAAATGGCGGAATGTATTCCAGAAAAGGAATCACCAACTTTTTGGAAGGCGACTTTTTCCGATGGTATCTTGATACTTTTGAATCACCGGAATTAAAAGATGCAATTAGAGAAATTACCCGCACTCTTTCGGAATTTGAACCAGCCACGAGTACTTTAGACCCTTCGCCAACTCGCGACTTACTTAAAAAACTTTATCAATATCTTGTCCCCAAAGAAGTCCGCCACGGACTTGGTGAGTATTACACACCCGATTGGTTAGCAGAATTATTGCTAAATGAAGTAGGATATGATGGAGACAATGCCAAAAGATTTTTAGACCCAGCTTGCGGTTCAGGAACATTTTTAGTTTTAGCAATTCAAAAGGCTATAAAATGGGGAAGAGAAAATGGGCGACCAGATTTAGAAATAGCAAAAAGTATAAAAGCAAACATCTGGGGCTTCGATTTAAACCCAATGGCTGTTATTGCCGCGCGCACCAATTATCTCTTCGCACTGGGTGATTTAGTAAATGTAATTTTAGAGAAAGGAGGAACAATAGAAATTCCAATTTATCTTTGCGACTCAGTTCTGACCCCAACAAGAACAATAGGGAATCTCTATGGGGAATTTTTGGAAGTTTCAACTTCTATTGGGAAATTCCAAGTTCCGGCAGAATGGGTAAGAGATGGTGGATTTTTGCTCGCACGTGCTGTACCCCTTATTGAGGAAATGGTAAAAAATCAATACTCTGTTGATGAAGCAATGGCAAGATTCAAAAAAGAAGGATTAGTTTTCCAAAACAATGAGCAAATAGTAGAGAATTTTTATAAACAAATATTAGAGCTCGAAAAACAAAACAAAAACGGAATTTGGGCGCGGTTTTTGAAAAATGCTTTTGCCCCAATGTTCGCCGGAAAATTTGATTTTGTGGTTGGCAATCCGCCGTGGGTTATGTGGCAGTATTTATCAAAAGAATACAGAGAAGCAACGCAAATTTTATGGGAAAGTTATGGGTTAACCAAAATTGGAAAAGCACGGAATGTTCTCATTCGTGGTAGAAGAGATTTTTCAATGCTCTTTGTCTATGCCTCTGCAGATTATTATTTAAAAGAGGGTGCGAAATTAGGATTTTTAATAACTCAAGAGGTTTTTAAGTCGAAAGGTGCCGGTGAAGGCTTTAGAAGATTTCAACTTGGCGATGGGTTACATCTTAAGATATTGAAAGCCCATGATTTAGCTGCTATCCAACCCTTTGAAGGGGCAAACAATAAGACCGCTGCAATTGTTATTAAGAAAGGAGAAAAAACTGAGTACCCCGTGCCTTATACTGTTTGGGTAAAGAAAAAGGATGCAGGGAGAATTGCTCCAGAAAAATCCCTGAAAGAAGTAAAACCTTTGCTTTCCAAAAAAATATTTATTGCTAAACCTATTGGTTCAGAAACAGGAACTTGGCAAACACAAGCAAAGGGACTAAAAACTTCTATTATTGAGGGTAAAAATTATTATAAAGCTCACGCCGGTGCTTTAATCTCTCCTTATGGAATTTTTTGGCTCGAAATAAAATATGTATTCTCTAATGGAAATTTATTGGTTGAGAATTTCACCGAAAAAGTAAAAACTAAAATTCCAGAAACAGAAGCTCAAATCGAACAAGATTTAGTTTATCCGGCATTGCGTGGTTCAGATATTCAAAGATGGGATGCATTCCCTCAAATATACGTGTTAATAACGCATTCTGCATCTCAAATTCCTTATTCTGAAAAAGAAATGAAAACGAAATGGCCGAGAACTTTCAGTTATCTGACTAATTTTAAAAATATCCTCCTCCAAAGAGCTCTTTATAAACATTTTCATGAGAAATTGGGCGGTCCTTTTTATGGGCAACGGCTTTTTGGAGAGTACACTTTTTCAAACTATAAAGTTGTGTGGAAACGAATGTCAAACGACTTAGTTTCTGCTGTGATTAATCAACATAAAACCTTATACGGTTATAAAACTATAATACCTCTTGAGACTGTTACTTTTTTCTCTACCGACACCGAATCGGAAGCTCATTATCTATGTGCAATCATCAATTCAAAACCTGTTCGGGAATTTATCAAATCATTTTCTTCTGCCGGTCGGGGCTTTGGAACTCCTTCGGTAATGGAGCACGTCGGCATTCCAAAATTCGACCCAAAAAATCCGCTCCACCAACGGCTCGCTGAAATTTCCAAACAATGCCACCAACTCAAAGCCCAAGGTAATGAAAAAGAAATTGAAAAGTTAGAAGAAGAAAACGATAAATTAGTTATACAATTATTCGAGGAAAAACAAAGTTCTAATATGACCAAATCTTAAATTTAAAACCAGATTCCAGCCTTCCCCAATCTGCTTTGTTTGAATCAAGTCTCTGTGAGTTCGCCAATGAGTTTGCCAGTGGGCAAAACCATAGGATAATTGGGAACTATCAACCCTTTTTTGATTTTTTTCAGCTTGTTTTGAATAAGCGTTCGGCGAATTGGGGAGATTCTTTCGAAAAAGAGTATGCCATTTAGATGGTCAATTTCGTGTTGGAGGACACGAGCCAGCAAACCATCGATACTTTCGCTCCTTTCGTTGCCATTTATATCAATGTACCGAACTTGAATTTTCTTCGGCCGGGTAACGGTCTCTCGAAGTTCGGGAACCGAAAGGCATCCCTCGTTGAAATCATCCATTTCGTCGCTGAATGAAGTAATCACAGGATTGATATAGGCTTTTTTGGGATGTAACAATCTGTCGTCCTCATCGTAAATATCATTGACCGTAACAATGGAAATGGAACGCCCAACTTGGTTTGCAGCCAAGCCAATACCTTCGGCAAAGTCCATCGTTTCGTACATATCGTTGACTAATTGGATAATGCTTTCATCAAAGTTTTCCACATCCGAAGTTTTCTGCTTCAGAACAGGGTGAAAAGCATTATAAATTGGCAAAACCATTTTTAAATCCACTTTTAAAAAAATATTAACGAAAACTAAAATTTTTTATTTCAATCATTTTCGTCTTGTTCAAAAGGTTTAGGCTCCCAATCGACACCACCGCAGGGCACATAGCCTTCGGAGATGTGTTCGTCGTAGAGCTTGCAAAGTTGCCCGGTTTCGTCGAAATGCACACACTTCCCGCAAAGTGTCGATTCCGATACATCTTGAAGATGTTTTTTATAGAACAGATATTGCTTCCATCCGGGATAGGCAGCGAAAGCCCACAGCACCAAGAAGGAAATCCACCAAATTTTTCTATTTTCAATGAGGCTCATAAACAAGAAACTAAGGAAAATCACAATTGCACTCCTAAGCAAAATGCCCCAAGCAATCGAGCCAAGAGTTACAATTGGCGTAACTTTCCCGTTCTCGGTTTGCTCCGTCCCTATGCGGAACATCAATAAGTCAAGTATTTTATTTAAAACATCCATCTTTAAGTATTTATCAGAATACAAAACTACAATAAATTTAGGTGTTTTTTATTAATTTGCATTTTTTTATTGGTCGGAACTATGAAAAGATTGGCTTTGTTCGTGGTGTCGTTTGTCTTTTTCAATTTTCTTTTTGTTAATATATTAGATGCTCAAAAACCATCGAAAGCGGGCAAGAAACCAGCTACAATGGGAAAAGACATTAAAGAAACTGTTGTTGCTACTGTTGGGAACGAAAATATAACCTACCTTGACCTCGAAAAAGCTTATTCCAAGAATCTTGCCAAAAAGAGTTCCCCAATGTACCAACTGCCAAAGGATAGTCTGCTCGATTTCGTTAATCTTTTTCTCAAATACAGGCTCAAAGTAAATGATGCTATGCGGCGAGGATTGGACAAGGACTCTTCGGTAGTCGAGGAAATTAAAAACAATCGAAGATTATTGGCAGAAACCTTTTTCTTCGAAAAGAACCTTGTCGAACCCAATGTCGAAAAAATGCTCGGTTATCGTAAATGGGAAGCACAATTTTCCTACATTTTTGTTCAATTCCCATCGGATAATCCCGATACAATGCCAACCTATCGAAGAGCGATGAGATTAATCGAGATGCTTAAAAACGGCGCCGATTTTGCTAAGTTGGCAAAAGATTCATCGCAGGACAAAGAGTTTGCAGAGCGTGGCGGCTTGATTTTGAATTACATTACAGGAGGAAAAGTTCAACGACCCTTCGAAGATATAATCTTTTCGTTAAAACCCGGTGAGTTTTATCCATACCCTGTCAAAAATAAATTTGGTTACTTTATCATTAAGTTGAATAGGCTGGAACCACGAGTCAAAGTCAAAGGCAGACATATACTTATTGCAATCAGCCCCGACCGCGATTCTGTCGCAGCATTTAAGAAAGCCGATAGCATTTACACACTAATCAAAGCGGGAGTTGATTTTGCCCGCCTTGCAGAGGAAAATTCCGACGACCCATCGAGTTCTATGCGTGGGGGGGATTTCGGTGGATGGTATTCTCGTTCAAGTGGATTAGAACCTTCGGGCAAATTTTTCTCGACAAGTTTTGAAGAAGCTCTGTTTTCGCTTAAAGATGGCGAAGTTTCCCGGCCTGTTCGCACCGAGTATGGCTTCCACATTATCCGCAGGGATAGCACAACAAAATTCAGTGTTGACGAAGACCGCGAAGATTTAAAGCGAATTTATAAGCGATTGTATTTCGAAACAGACAAAAAGGAACTTGTCGAAAAATTGCAAAAATCCTACGTCTTTTCTATTGATGAAAATGTTTTTGCAAAGTTTTTGTCCTCTGTCGACACAACCCGAACAGTTCTCGACACTGCTTGGTTTAAAAATATTCCAACAGAACTCGAAAAGGAAGTATTGTTTAAAATCCTGAACAATACCTATACGGTTGGAGATTTTGTTTATGCCCTGAGTAAACGGAACGAATTTCGAACAACTGCACTAAATCGTGCAGGATTAACTAATGCCATAAATCGAATTGTGTACCCGGTAGTAATTGATAAAGCAACCGAAAATCTGGAAAGCCAAAGCCCCGAATTCGCCACTATGATTAAAGAATTTCGCGATGGCATTCTTCTTTTCAAGGTCGAAGCAATGGAAGTTTGGGACAAGTTGAAGTTCGATACCACTCTTGCTCGTGATTATTGGGAAAAGAATAAATCGCGTTACAAGACCTATCCTGCCTACGATGTAAACGAAATTTTCGTTCTTAGCGATTCTCTTGCAAAGGAAATTTACGAGAGGATTACAAAGAAGGGCGAGGACTTTGAGCAACTGGCAAGCCAATTTACCCAAAGGGCAAACTTGCGGGAAAAGAAAGGCTATCTTGGTCGAATTACAACAAAAGAGAGCAGGCTTGCCCAAAAACTTTACGAGATAAACGCAACTGCTGGTAGTATTGTCGGACCGATTAATTCCGATGGTGGGTATTCCATTGTTCGGGTCAACAAGTTTGAACCCGAAAGGGAGAAAACATTCGAGGAAGCCATCCCCGATTTTGCTACCGATGTCCAAGAAATTTTGCAAAAAAGACTTCTCGACAATTGGCTTTCAAGTTTGCAAAAAGTCATTCCTGTTAAAATTTACGAGCAGATGCTCCTTTCGGTTGTTAATACTTTGAAAAAGCAAGAAAAAAATAAATGAAAATTATTAAAGTTGTTCTTGCATTAATACTTTTTTCCTTTAGCATATCGTTTTCTCAAACCGAAGGCGAAACAATAGACAAAATCGTTGCCATTGTTGGCGACGAGATGATAATGAAGTCCGATGTCCAAAGCCAAGCATATCTGTTGGCTCAGCAAGACCCAACGATTAACCCCGAAGACCCAAAGGTATTCCAATACATTCTTGACCAATTGATAAACGAAAAACTTGTGTTAATCAAAGCAAAAGAAGATTCTATAACAGTATCGGATGAAGAAATAGACCAGCGCTGGCAGTTTCAACTCAATGCATTGATAGAACGCTACGGCTCGGAACAACGCATCGAAGACCTCTATGGTATGTCCATCCCTCGATTGAAAGCTGAGTTTCGGGACGAAATCAAGAAGTTCCTCCTTATCGAAAAGATGAAGGAAAAGAAGTTCGGGAATGTGAAGGTAACGGAGCGTGAAATAAACGAACTTTATGAGCAATATAAAGATTCATTGCCAACAATACCCGAGCAGGTCGAGCTATATCATATTGTCAAAGATATAAGTGCGCCCGATGAACTTCGCCGCCAGAAGTATGAATTGGCGAAAAGAGTGCGCGATTCGATTGTTCAAACTGGCGACTTTGCTCGATTTGTGCGTACGTATAGCGACGATTTAACTACAATTAACTCCGATGGCGAATTGGGGTGGGTCGCTCGCGGCAGGCTTTTCCCTGAATTCGAAAGGGTAGCTTTCAATTTGCAGTTCAAGGAAGTTTCGCCGCCAATAGAAACTCCGCTGGGATTCCACATAGTTCAGCTTCTTGGAAAAACAAAGGACTCCGTACTTGTTCGACACATACTTTTCAAAATCACACCCACGGAAGTCGAAATCGAGAACGCCAAGCGATTTCTCGACTCCTTGCGGAATTTGTTCTACCGGGGTGTTCCATTCGAAGAACTTGCGAAAAAGTATTCGGACGAAGCCGAAACACGCGGAGCAAGCGGTTTTTTGGGTCGGTTCCCTGTAAAAGATTTGCCCGAAAACTTGCGCTCCATTGTCGATACACTTTCTGTTGGCAATGTTTCCGCCCCAACGCTTTACAAAACACATCCCAACGTATCTTATCACATAATTTATAAAAAGAGAGTTATACCTCCCCACAAACCTTCTCCCCAAACAGATTTCAAAGAATTGGAGCAGTTCTTCACCACATTCAAACAAAACAAACTCTACCTTGAATGGATTAACGAACTCCGCAAAATAATTTATTGGGAAGTAGTTAAGTAATTTTAACTTTTGGGTATTCCGTAAATCTCTTGCTATTTTTTGCTATTTCACTGAATGATTAAAATAATTTGAATGCTATAAAATTGCTAAATGAGCTTGTTATCAAGACATCGGATGTTTTCGAAACATACGATGTCTAACAAATTGTCATATTTTACGCAAAACCATTCACTCCATAATTTAGCTTTTCTTCGCAGGGTTTTTTAGCATAATGACTGTAATCCAAGAGAATTTTTTCAGAAATGGGAATAGGTTGAAAATTGTATGGTCGAATTTATTCAAAAAACTCAAAATCTGCGGGAAAACTTTGGTTTTAACGAATGGAAAAGCAAGAAACGAAAATAGGCAGAAGTATTTTATGTGTGAGTAATTAAAAAAGGTTTGGATAAAGGATAAATCTTTCGGTTTTAGCGGGTGTTCATCGGGTGAGCGATATTTAGGCGTGAGTTTCCTGAACAAAACAATGAAGGGATTGTTACCAAGTGGCTCGAGGAAAATTGCCGTACCATCTGGTTTTAACACTCTAACTAACTCCTTCATAGCTTGGTCGATATTAAGATGATGCACAATTGCATTTCCAAAAACCAAATCGAAGGAATCTTCGGGAAAAGTTGTGTTTTCTGAATCCATAACGAAAAACTCTACATTGTTCTGGTTCAGCTCTCTTGCTCTTTGGTTTGCAATTTCAATTGCAGTATCAGAAATGTCGATACCAACAATTTTTTTGGCATATGGGCTGAAAGTAAAAGTATATGAGCCTGTTCCACAACCAATTTCGAGTATGTCTTTGCCCTGTCCACCTTCGGAAATTAATTCGTGGAAATATTTGCGTGCATAAAAGGCAAGTTTGTAAAAATTGTCAAACGATATTCTCGACCTAACTTTGTGCTCAATGTTAAAAAACTCTTTCTCTTTGCTTTTGTTTACTCTTTTCAATAAGAAAATCTAAGATTTGTGGACCTCGAAAAAACAATTTAATCAAACATTGGAAAATCAAATCCCTACTTATTCAAAGTCAATTCATCGATTATATTACCGCGAAGGTCGTAGAATGTGATTTTAAGAGAATTTGGGGTTACATCGGCAATGCCGTAGTGGTAATCTTTCACAGATTTTTGCACAAAAGGAGATTCTTTAGGAGTGTACAAAGGTGAACCACCTCCTCCACTAACTATGTGATAAATGCCATTAACGAAGCTTCGTTGGTAGAAATGATTATGACCATTAAGAACAATATCGACCCCGTACTTTTCGAGGATTTTTGAGGTCAATTCCTGCATATTTTTGTTGCCATTATGTCCGCCCCAAGAGTATGCGGGGATGTGAAACACAACAATCTTCCATTTTCGGGTAGTATTTGCTAAATCTTCTTCGGCGAATTTCCATTGTGCAGAGCCGGGCTGTATATTTTCCTCTGTATTCAATACCAAGAAATGAACATCGCCATAATCAAAGGAATAATAATATTCATTGTTGGATTTGGATTGCGGAGCTTGGAGAAATACTTTTGTCAATTCGGTTTGGGCTTCGTGATTTCCCAAAGAATTGAAGAAGGGCACACGGGCTATTAATTCCTGTTCTTCGGGGGTGAAAAATTCTTTTTTCCATTCGAAATATTTGCCAGAATAGCAAAGGTCGCCTGTGTAAATCGAAAAATATGGTTTGTGCCGAGCCATTTTGAGTGCTATCCGTGAATGCACTTCGGGATTGGACCGATTGTCGCCCATAATTGCAAAGCGGAATGGAACTCCTTCGGGGACGCTCGTATGAAATTCGAATATTTCGGATGTATCTTTTAAATGAATGGTTCTGTACTTATAAACTTTTGCGGGCGAAAGATTGGTTAGCGGAATACGATGGACATAGGTTTGCTCTCGGCGGTCTTCGGCAACTTTTACGAATGCAGTTGTCGAAACTCTGTCCAAAGCCGATTCACCAAATTGGACAACGACGGGGTCCTGTGTGTCGGTTTCTGCCATAATGATTATCGAGCTGTCTGTTACTGCCTGCAAGTAAGGTTTCATCAAAAGCTTTGCGCTAAGATGGAACAAGGACAAAAACAATGCAGGGAAGATTAGCAAATAAATTTTAAAATTCTTCATAGTTTTGCTTTTTTTAAAAAACTAAAATCGTATAAAATTTTGTAATATTTTTAAAAAGAATATGAAAAAGCTGTTAATTTTACTTGCATTCAGGCTAATTTTAATTTTCTATCTTGAAGCAAAAGATAAAAATATGGAAAAGTCGGTCGATATGTCCTTTGTCCGCCAAAGGTTAAGAGAATTTGCGCCCATTACAATCAAGCCCAATCTGAGCAATTTGACTGAACGGGAACAAAAAGTCGTGCGATTACTTATCGAAGCAGGAAAGCTTGCCGATGAGATTTTCTGGAAGCAGACTTCCCCCGATGCAATTGCCGTAAGAGATTCGCTGGGAAAACTGACCAGCAAGGAAGCAAAAGAAATACTTGCGCTTGTGAATATTTTCTATGGACCCTACGATTTGGTCGAGGGCGGGAAAAGATTTGTTGGCTCTGGCTTCGATTATAAGCCCTTGGGAGCTAACTTCTATCCCCTCGACTTGACAAAAGAAGAGTTCGAAAAGTATGTCGAAGCCCATCCTTCGCAAAAGGAGGAACTCGAAAGCCAATACACGATAGTTGTTCGTGATGGCAACAAATTGAAGGCAATTCCATACCATATTGCATATCCCGAAACCCAAAAGATTGCAGATTTATTGGAAGAGGCAGCGAAATATTGCGATAACGAAAGCCTGAAGAAGTATCTGCAACTGCGTGCCAAAGCCATTAGAACCGATGACTATTTCGAAAGCGACTTGGCTTGGATGGACATAAAGGATTCCAAAATTGATGTGGTTATTGGACCAATTGAAAATTATACCGATGGACTATTTAATTACAAAACTGCTTACGAAGCCATTGTAATGATTAAAGATGAAGAAGGAACCAAAGAATTGGATATGTTCGAAAACAATCTCGATTATTTCGAACATCGTCTGCCATACGATAAGAAATACATTCGGGAAACAGCGGGCAAAGGGAATGTTCTGCAAATAATGAATGTTGTGTTTTTTGGTGGGGATTGCCAAGCAGGAACAAAAACAATTGCCAATTCGTTGCCAAACGACCCACGCGTCCACGAACTCAAAGGCGGTAAGAAGTCGATGTTCAAAAACATTATGGAAGCGAAGTTCGACAAAATACTTTTGCCAATTGCCCAAAAGATTCTCGACCCAAAACTGATTGGACTTGTCGACAAAAAGGCATTCACAAGCTTCGTAACCTTGCACGAGGTTTCCCACACTTTGGGGCGGGGATTTGTTTATGGCAACGATTCTTTGCCTGTTCGCAAAGTATTGAAAGAGCGATATTCAGCAATCGAAGAGTGCAAAGCCGATGTGCTTGGAATTTATAATTTTACTCATCTGCTCGATAAGAAGCTCATCGATTCCGCACTATTAGAAAAAGCGAAGGTAACCTACATCGTAGGTCTTTTCCGTTCGATTCGTTTTGGCGAGGAAGAGGCACACTCCAAAGCCAATTTGATACAACTTAACTTTTTGGAAGAGAATGGAGTAATTAAATACGAAAAGGATAAGATTAAAATCGATACCAAAAAGTTTTTCGATGCTATCAAGGAATTAGCCCATGAAGTTTTGACAATCGAAGCCGAAGGAAATTATGCTCGAGCTGGTGAAATTCTGGAAAAATATGGCAAGATGAAACCCCAAACCCTTCGATTGATTTCTTTGCTGAGTGATATTCCAAGAGATTTGAACATCATTTGGGAAAGTCCAAAATAAATTTAAGCAACATTAAAAAATTCTTTTAATCGTTATTTAAAATTTTGGAGGGACGATATGGTTCGTGTCGAAGTTCAGTATTTTCGTGGTTGTCCTAATTCCGATGAAATGATTCGTCAAGTTAAAGAAGCAATAAAGGATTTGGATGGAGTTGAGTACAATGAAGTTCTTATAGAAACAGAGGAGTTAGCTCGTAAATATGGATTTCGTGGCTCGCCAACCCTTTTGATTAATGGCAAAGATTTCGAAGGAATGCCGATTCCGCCTCTTGCTTCATTATCCTGCAGAGTTTACATCAAAGGATTACCAACTATCGAACAGATTAGAGAAAAAATTTCTTCAATTTTGGAAAATAAATGAGAAAAATTTTTTTTCTGCTTTTGATTTTATTGCTTTCTTGTAGTAGAAATCAGATTGAGCAAAGGAAGGATTATATTGTCGCCAGTAATTATCCATTAAAATTAATTATACAGGAAATAGCAGGCGACACGGGAATTATTCATTGCTTAGTTCCGCCGGGAATTTCGCCCCATTTGTTCGAACCAAAGGTTTCGGACATCCAAAAACTGGAAAATTCAAAAGTTGTTTTCTATGCTTCCAACGAACTCGAAGGCTGGTTGACCAAAAACATTCAAAACAAAATTGCATTGATTAGCCTTCTGCCAAAAGATAAAGTAAAATTTATGCCCGACGGCAAAACCCTTGACCCTCATTTTTGGACCGACCCGATGACCGTCTATTCGCTGGTAGATACTTTGACAAATGTTCTGGCAACATATTTCCCTCAGAGTAGTAACAAATTCATTCAAAATGCACAGAATTTCAAGAACAAACTGATTGAACTCGACAAAGAATTGCAGGAACTTTTAGCCCCTGTGAAAAATCGTTATGTTTTTCTTTATCATCCTTCATTTCTTTACTTAATTAGTAGATATGGCTTTAACTATGGGGGAAGCATCGAAGAGATTCCTGGGAGCGAGCCAACCCCTTTACAAATTTCCAAACTTGTTCAAAAAATCAAAGAGACCAAAACCAAAGCAATTTTTTCGGAACCTCAACTGAATAATTACACAGCAAAAGCTGTTGCCGAAATGGCTGGAGTCGAACTCTACGAACTTGACCCTCTTGGCTCTGAGGAAATAAAATCCTACTCTGAATTAATTTTAAAAAATGCAAAAACACTTGTCGAAGCACTAAAATGAACGAAATAGCAATAAATGTTGACTCTCTTACGGTATTTTACGGAAAATACTGTGTAATTCGAGATATTACATTTTCGATAAATAAGAACGAATTTGTAACTATTGTCGGACCGAATGGCGGCGGGAAAACTACTCTGCTCAAAGCGATATTAGGCCTTGTTGAGCCAACGAATGGCAAAGTCGAAGTGTTTTCGAAACCCCCGAAAGAACTCGATTTTCACGAAATTGGCTACGTTCCACAAATCAAGAACCTCGATAGGACATTCCCTGCAAAAGTTATTGAACTGGTTGCAACGGGCTTGACTGGAAAATGGAAATTTGTTATCACGAAAGAAATCAGGAACTTGGCTTTGGAGGCTCTTGCGAAAACTGGAATAGAAAACTTAGCCGAGCGACCTTTAACCAAACTTTCGGGCGGTGAACTTCAAAGAGTTTACCTTGCACGAAGCATAATCCGAAAACCAAAACTTTTGATTCTCGATGAACCCGCAACTGGAATTGATTCAGTTGCCGAAGTCGATTTTAGCAAAATTTTGGAAGAACAGCAAAAAATGTTTAACACCACAATTTTGATGGTAACACACGATTGGGAGTATGCTTTTCACCACTCGAATAAGGTAATCCTTTTGAATAAGCGACTTATTGCTTTCGATTCTCCCAAAAAAGCATTTACCGAAGAAAATTTGAAGAAAACATTTGGACATATTGGACACGAACACACAATGCAATTTATCATAGATAAAAATGCTTGAGATATTTCAACACCATTTCGTTATCAAAGCAATCTTGGCTGGGGTTGTAGTTGGTTTTCTGGGTGGATTTTACGGGAACTTTGTCGTCCAGCGGAAAATGAGTTTTCTCGGCGATGGACTCGCCCACGTTACCTTTGGCGGGATAGCACTTGGGCTTTTGCTACAATTCGAGCCGTTCTTGGTTGCTTTGCCTTTTACATTGTTTGTCGCAATTGCCCTGACTTACCTGAAAGAGCGAACCACATTGGAAATCGATACTACAATTGGGATATTTTTTGCCATTAGTGTTGCTCTTGGAATATTGTTCATAACATTGAACAAAAGATACATCTCCGACGCTTTTTCTTACCTTTTTGGCTCAATTTTGCTTGTTTCGGACAAAGACTTGCTCATATCTTACTTTTTTGGGCTTGCAACAATTCTCTTAGCCATAATTTTTTGGAAAAGATGGACTTACGCCACTTTTGATTATGAATTGGCAATGGTCGATAGGATTAATGTTCGGTTCGACGATTACTTGCTCTCTGTTTTGATTGCACTTTCGATTGTAATTTCAGTCAAATTGGTAGGAATTTTTCTTGTTGCTTCATTTTTGGTCATTCCGCCAGCCGCTGCAAAACTTTTGTCCAAAACATTTGCTCAAATGACTATTCTAAGCATCATCTTGGGGATAATTAGTTCGATTTTAGGCATAATCATTTCGATTTTGTGGGATTTGCCCACAGGCTCGACAATAATTCTGTTGCAATCCATCATCTTTTTGTTTGCCTTCGCAGTTAAGCAATTAAGATAATGACGGATGGATTAAAGAGATTTTTTTATTGAACCAAAGCAACTATTTCAATAAAAATTTAGATGATTACTCAATTAAATTCACCAAAGCATTTTCGGGGTTGAAACATAAGTCCGCCCCTAGGATGGTGATAATGATGAAATGGTTGGAAATTTAGTTTTTTTGTAGGGGCGAATAATTATTCGCCCCAATGTAAAAAGACATCGGATGTTTTTGAAACATCCGATGTCAGGAAAGTAATTGTATGGGCGGCCGGACCGTCGCCCTTACATCCCATACACCAAGCCTATGCGGACATTTTCCTTGTATTGCAAGCCAGTTCGCTGGCGAATGTCGTAACTGCCTTCGGTGCGGATAACAATTGCGAACAGGCGCGTTAGGTTTGCCTGCAATTCGCCATTCAGTCGAAACACCGTTTGGTTCAACTTCTGGAAGTTGTAGAATAACTCCACAACACCGTTCCAATGGATGTTTTCGACAATCCGAACATTAGCCTCGCTTTTGAATTCCAGACCAACCTCGGTTTTCCAGCGCTCTTTTATGTTCGGGGTTTTCGGGTCGTCGGTCATCTGGGTGTAATGTTCGCTGCGGATTTGCTTGTAGGAGAAGCCCAGCCG
>RCNO01000047.1 GCA_003731685.1 Bacteroidetes/Chlorobi group bacterium MS-B_bin-24 | reverse complement strand
TTGCCCCAAAAGGATTCTCTACGAAAGGCAACAGAAATTTTGTGCAAAAATCTTTCGAAAATGTACGAAGTTAAACCATTAGAAGATTCCTATTCTGGACCCATCCTTTTTGTTGGGCAAGCGTCNGCNGAACTTTTCGCTCAAGTTTTCGCCCCGAATTTAGTTGCTCAAAGGAAAAGCCTAAGCGAGCAAGGCTTGCAAAGTTTTTCCCGCTATACAGCTTTTCAAACAAAAATTGGTGGTCGAGTCCTTCCAGAGTTCNTTTCNGTTTATTCCTCTCCTTTGAAAAAAGACTTCAATAATATTCCACTTTTAGGNTATTTCAAAATTGATGACCAAGGAGTTCCAGCACAAAACATTCTGCTTGTTGACAAGGGTTATCTTAAAACTCTTTTGGCAGATAGGACGCCTGTCAAAAGAATTTTAAGCTCAAATGGGAATGATCGCGAGGGAAATCCAATGTTTGGCAATCTCGAAGTTATTGTCGATAAAAAGCACAACCTTACGGAAAGACAACTTAAAGAGAAGCTCATTCAACTTTGCAAACAAAGGGATTTGCCCTATGGAATAATCGTAAGGAAAATAATGAATCAAAATATTTTTTCCACTGTTGTAAGTAGATTAACATCTTTCGAGTTCAAGTTTTCCGACGAACAAAGCACAATTAAAGTCGTCGAAGCCTACAAGGTTTATCCCGACGGAAGGGAAGAACTAATTCGAGGCGGAGAGTTGAAAGGATTTACTGTACAATCATTTAAGGATATCATATTTGCTGGAGATAAGCCTTATCTTTTGAATTTTCTTGCTCCGACAGTTTCGGGTTCGTTCTCGGGTGGTTATCTTGGTGCATCAATAATCGTTCCATCGTTGCTTTTCGAAGATGGTGAATTAAAACCTGTTGAGTCCGATTTTCCAAAACCACCTTTTTTGAAAAATCCAATTATTATGAATGACTAATTCAATAGGTTTTTTATGAACAATCAAAGGCCCGAAATAGGGAAAAAAACTTTTGTGATTTTGCTCGAAAATAAGTGGACAATCTTAGTCTTTGTTCTTCTTTCGACTCTTGCAGGATTAATTATATCATTGCTTATTCCCAACAAATATACTGCCAGTGTTAATGCTGTTCCACCTAAAACCTCAACGAGCACATTTGAATCTGTGTTGGGCAGTTTAAGTTCAACATTGAAAGACATAGGCTTGACCAAACTCACTGGTAAAACCGAAGGGATGTATTCGTTCCTTGTGATTTTAGACAGTAGGGCAGTAAAGGATAGCCTCATACGGAAATATCGTTTGGATAGGGTCTATAATATTCCTTTTACTAAAATGACAAAGTTGCGAAAAACTTTTGAGAGCAATTTAGAAATAGCACTTGAACCAGAAGGGAATTATGTAATTTCTTTCACAGACGAAAACCCGATGCGAGCCGCTGCGGTCGCAAACGATTATATTGAAATTTCAAATTCTATTGGACAACAAGTTATTCGAACTGAGGCTTCTTTCAATCGTGAATATTTGGAAAAAAGAATTAATAGCATTGATTCTGTGATTTCTGTAATCATCAATAGCTTACAAATGTATTCAAAAGAAAAATTAATTTTTTCACCCGAAGAACAAGCCAAAGCAATTAGCACAAGCTACATAGAACTTAAAGCCAATAAAATTTCGCAAGAAGTAATTTACGATTTATACAAATCACGATTTGGAGAAAACGACCCAGTTACATTGACCCAAAAGAATATTCTCGAAAGTTTAAAATCGAAACTTTCGGATTTAGAAAACAAGCCCGGGTTCGTTGGAAACTTCCCACTAACATCATTAACAAAGGTCGGCAGTGAATTTCTTCGACTTTATGCAGAGCTTGAAACTTACACCAAAGTTAAATCAATTCTTTTGCCTCTGCTCGAAGAAAATCGCCTGAACGAAAACAAGCAGATGCAGTTTTTAATTGTTTTGGACAAAGCAACTCCGCCCGACCAAAAGTCCAAACCTAAACGCTCTTTGATTGTTCTGGGCTCCTTCTTCGGTTCTTTCATCTTAATTTCTTGTTTCTTGGTGTTTCTTTATTCTTTCAAAAATTTCCTTTCTTCAACCAAAACAAACACTGAAGAAACTTTGAATGAGCACAATTGAATTGACAAGAGGAACTAAAACTTTTCTTTTCCCTGCTATACTCCTCGAAATTTTGTTTTTATCGTCATTGGCTTTTGCTTCGTTTAAAGAATACGAATTGTATTTCCTAATTGGTATTATTTCTATTCCGTTCCTTCTTTTGTTTTTTTATGAACCAAAAATTTGGGTATATGTTTCCATCCTTATGTTCGCACCAATACTGGCTTTAAGAGATGAAGGAGTGTCCCCAATTGAAATTGCTTTTTCGGTTGTAGTTATTCTTGGCTTGGTCATTTATTTTTTTTATAAGTTTTTTATCGAGAAAAAGTCGATTGTCGAAAATTACGGAGACCTTTTCATACTACTTTTTTTCGTCTTTTTGCCATTTAACGGACTGGTTGCATATTTAAACGATGTCGACTTGTTTTATTGGCTTCGTGAAGTGCTGATTTTATTCCTAATCCTTTTATATTTCCCTATTCGTGAATATTTTACGGATTTGAAGGACTTCAATCGATTGTTGTTTTTTGTGATGATTGTTTCTTTGGCTTGTTCAATTTACATTATCGTTACTTATAAAGAAAGTACACTGGTTTTGGCAAATTACGCTTACGAACTTTTTGGTTTGGCGGGAACCAAGAAAGTAAATCATATAGTTTTTGTTGGTACATATTTCACCGCACTTCTCCTTGCACAAAATAGTAAAAAATTACCAGTAACATTGCTTTTATTCTTTTCTGCTTTTTTGTCGTTAGTGGCATTAATAATTACCGTCAGTAGAACTTTTTGGATTGCCACAATTCTTGGAACCATTGTACTATTTATTTACTTTAACTGGAAGGAGCGAATAAAACTTATTGTTTTCTATTTTCTGATTTTGTCGTTGTTTGTGGGTTTTGCTTATTTCACTTTTCACGAGAATTATAGGGTTGTAACGAAACTGATCGAATATAGGTTTTTCTCTTCGTTGAAAGGGAAACAGGATAGGTCTTTGCAATCTCGATTTGCTGAATATAATTATGTTCTGAATGCCATAGCTGAGCATCCTTTGAGTGGGAATGGTTTTGCAAAAAAAATTCGTTTCCGAGACCCGATATTTGTTAGGACATTAACATCGCATAACATTCACAATGGCTTTACTTCGATACTTTATCGAGCTGGAATTCCGTTGGCAATTATTTACGTTTCGTTCTTTGTATTTTACTTTTTCAAGGTAATCAAACTGATTAAAGCAACAAAACATCGTCATTATCTTCAACCTTATGCTATATCAGCATTTGTCATCTTGCTTACTATGTTCATTGGGCAATTTACTTTCCAGCAGTATTTGGCTCGGGATTTTAATTTTGCTGGGGCTATTGCTATTGCAATGATTGGGTTCGTTGAACGTAACTATAATGTTGCTAAAAAGCTTTGAAAATGGAATTCTTATTTCTTGGTACAATAGTTGGAACCAAAGGATTGAACGGGACTTTAAAGGTCGAACCCGAAACAAATGTATCTATCAAAGAAAATGCGATAGTTAAAATTGGTTTTTCGCTTCGATATTCCGAAGAATATACTATTGAGAAATACAAAACAACCCATTCCGGTTATAATCATCTAAAGCTTGTTGGTATTAATTCAATTGATGAAGCAAAAGCTTTGATTGAAAAGGGGGTCTTTGTTCACGAAAAATTTGTTGAAGACATCGAAAAGGATGATTCATATCAAATTCTTTCGGACTACGAAGTAATTGATGCATCGTCGAATTCAAGAGTGGGAACTTGCATTGGAAAAGTGGAAAATCCCGGGAACGATTTAATCTTGGTTAAAACACCAAAAGGGGAATTTTTTATTCCACTTGTTGATATGTTTGTTAAATTTATTGACAATAAAGGCAAAAAGATTTTTGTTAATTTAATTTCAGGTTTACTTGAATAACTTTATGGAAGAGAAAATTAGAATAGATATAATTTCTGCTGTGCCAGAGATTTTCGATTCGTTCCTTTCGACGAGCATCGTTAAAATTGCACAAGAGAGGGGACTGGTGAAGATTTTCGTCCACAATTTACATAAATATTCCAGCGACAAATTTGGGCATATTGATGATACTCCCTATGGCGGAGGCTCGGGAATGGTTATTCAATGTGAGCCTGTATTTAAATGCATCGAAGAACTAAAAAGCCAAAGAGATTACGATGAAGTAATTTATTTAACTGCCGATGGTGTTCTTTTCAACCAAAGCATTGCCAATGAGTTGTCTTTGAAACGTAATTTGATATTACTTTGTGGACATTACAAGGGAATCGACCAGCGAATTCGTGATTCATTGGTTACAAAGGAGATATCGATTGGCGATTTTATTTTAACCGGGGGCGAATTGCCTGCGATGATTGTTGTCGATTCCATTGTTCGACTGGTTCCGGGAGTGCTTGGGGACCCACAATCGATATTCGAGGATTCCTTTCAAGATGGATTGCTTGAACCACCAATTTATACCAAACCTGCGGAGTTTCGTGGTATGAAAGTTCCCGATGTACTTTTAAGCGGCGACCATAAGAAAATTAGCCAATGGAGACTGGAGCAGTCCTTGAAAAAGACACAGGAACGGCGTCCCGATTTGCTCAAGTGATTAAAGTTTTCAGAGCCTTTTCAATCTCGGGATATTCAAATTCAATCCCTGCATCGAGTAACCTTTTTGGTATAACTCTTTGAGAAGCAAGTAATACGGAAGCTTGCNCGCCAAATATGATTTTTATCAAATAATCGGGTATTGAAAGGATAAAAGGTTTGTTCAAAATATTTCCGATTGACCTGATTAGCTCAACATATCTAACTGGGTTGGGCGAAACGAAATTATAAATTCCTTCGAAAGATGTATTTTCGAGCGATGTTGTAATTAATCTTACCAAATCTGCTATGTGAATCCAACTGACCCACTGGAAGCCATTACCAATAACAACGCCAAAACCAAATTTGTATGACATTAAAATTCTTTGTAAAGCGACATCGTCCTTTTTGAAAACCAATCCAAATCTGCCAATTACCAAGCGATGTGGTGAATTCAGCAGCGAAGCCTCTTTTTCCCATTGTTTGCAAACTTGTGCGAGAAAATTATCGCCGGGAGAACTTTCTTCGGTAATAACCTCATCACCAGAACTTGGATATATGCCAATTGCAGATGTGCTGAAAAAAGTTATGCTTTTTTCATTAAAGGAGTTCAGTCGAGTTACAATTTCTCGAGTGGTGTCTATTCGGCTTTTTAGAATTTCAATTTTATATTTTTTTGTCCACCTTTTGCCAATAGTTGAACCAGTAAGATTTACGATTGCATCAATGTTGGATAAGTTTTCGAACCAATTCTCATTCCATTGGAAATGCTCATTAGCAAAAGGAATTGCCTCTTTGGCTTTAATTTTATTTCTCGACAAAGTGAAAACACTATGCCCCTTTTGATTAAGAAAGTGGCAAAGATTTTTGCCTATTCCACCTGTGGCTCCTGCAACAAGGATATTCATTTACAATAGAAACTTAATTCCAAATTTAAATGTCTCGTTGAACAAAGGCGGAGAAGTTTTAAATGGCCAGTTCATTTCGTCTTTTCTCAATTCATAAATTCCAAATGAAAGGGCACCTTTTAGAATACCATAAGCCACGGGCGCGACAGCAGTGTTGGATTTCAATATGCTTTCGATAAATTCATTCAATAACAGCATCGAAACTCCTTCGATTAACCTACTACCAGCCCAATACCAAAACTTGTGACCGGGGAAAATAATCGACCTTTCGTATAACAAGTCAAGGGATAATGTATTCAGCAAAACAAGTGAAATGCCGGAATTGAAAGAAGTTCCAAAACGGAATTGGGAAGCAAAAACATTGAAAAGATGGCTGTCGGGAGGGACAAATGAACTTAAGTTTTCGACATCAAATTTAGACCAATTGAGTGTATTCGAATGTGTAAAGAAAAGGTAGTTATTCTTTCCGATTTTGTAGCCGTAGCCTTCATCGCCAAAACGTATGCCGAAACGCCACATTTTTGCATCAATATTCGTGTTGTTTTGGATTTTCCATTTAGAAGAGTAATTTTCGAGAAATAAGCCATCGTTTTCAATTATTGAATACTCGGTTCCAGTTTTGGACTGATGTGTTTCAATTTCTGTATACCCAAGCGAAATCGACGCAAAGTTTTGAGTGTTGAAATCCTTTGTGGAACTTAATGCAGAGTAGGTAGGGTTATTGAATCCAGAATAAATCGAAACCGATGGATGTTTCATATGTTTCAGCAGGCGATAGGTCCTTTTGTTGAAAATTGTAACTTTGGTACCTTTCCCTTTTAAGGTATCTTCGTCGCTGTTCTCTTGGGCAAAAAGGCTAGAAAAAACAAATGCAATCAAAAGAACTGGTAAGAAAAACTTAAATTGTTTCATACATCCTCCCTAAAATAAACATTTGCAAAAATAATTACGATGAAAATTAGCAAATGTTTCAGTCATTATGCGTTTTTGCTAATGGAACAGTGAAAAAGAACTTGCTTCCTTTTCCTTCTTCGCTTTCAACCCATATTTTTCCGCCATTGGCTTCAACAAATTCTTTGCAAATTATCAAACCGAGCCCAGTTCCTTTCTCTTGATTCGTTCCAAGCGAGGTATGGTGAACGTCGATTCTGAATAATTTGCTTTTAGTTTCTTCGTTCATTCCCATTCCGGTGTCTTCGACACAAACTAATGCGAAATCATCTTGTTCTCTTGCCGATACAGTTATTTTGCCACCGGGATATGTGAATTTTAAGGCATTGCTGATAATATTTCTGATAACAGTATTGATTGAATTTAAATCTGCAAAAACCATCAATTTTTCGGGAATTTCAGTTAGAAGTTGAATTTGTTTATTCTCCGCTTGCAATTTTAAAAGGGAAACATTGTTTTCGATTAGGTTAATTAAGTTGAATTCAACGAATTCCAGTTGTATTCTTCCGGTTTGTGCCCTTGCCCAAATGAGTAGATTTTCCAGTAAAGAGAACAATTGGTTGCTGCTTTCTTTCAATGGTTCAATAAATTCAAGAATTTCTTCTTTCGAAAATTCATCGAAATTTTCGTAAAGTAACTCCAAAACATTTTTGAATGCACCAATTGGATTTTTTAGGTCGTGTGCAATGATTGAAAAGAACTTATCTTTTGTGGCGTTAAGTTCACGTAATTGTGCTTCGGATTTTCGCAAATCTTCTTCTGCTTTTTTCCTTCTTTCTACTTCTTGGAGAGCTTGGTCGCGCATCCTTTTGTGCTCTTTAATTCTGTAAGAAAGATAGGTGTAATCTTCAACTGAAATCACAGCAAAATTTTCATTCAATAGCGGACAAGTGCAATGCGAAACTGTGGTATGCAATAACCTAGGTTGCATATTAGGAAGATAGGATGGGAAAAAACTTTTATGCAATTGGGTGGAAAATACCACCGGTGGTCCCCCATCGAGGACTGAACTAATAGGAATGATATATTTTGGAGAATTTAGATGTGGGAAAGACTCAAATAAATTCTTCCCCACAATATCATTTGAGTGAATATTTGTCCAAATTTCCAGTTGTTTATTCCAAAAGATTATTTGAAAATTTGTATTGATTATACAAATACCAATTGGTATTGAATTAAATATTTGGAATTGAAGATATTTCTCTTCCATAAAAAATTATTTTGTGAAAAATCCACCTTCTTGTATGAATTTGTCGAGAGATTTTACGAAATCGGGAACAGATTTTAAATCGATGAAAAGAATAAAATCGCCTTCTATATCGAGTGATTCGATTGAAAAATGGGTTCGTGCCAAAAGAATAATGCCATCATCTTTAAATGATAAATCTGCGGATAAGATTTGGTCGATAGTGCCAGTCAAGTAAAGCGGAATAGAATAACTAAGATTAATGTTAAGAAGATTGGCTAATGACCCTACAAGCGAATTTAGAACAATATTGCCAATTTCAGAAAGAGTTTCTGCCTGGATTTCGTCGAAGTCCAATTCGTCTTGCGTCTGGTCTGTAAATGCCATTACAAGCTTCGAAGCGGATTCGGTTGAAAAGATAAGTTTAGAACTTCCAGAAAGCGGACCCGAAAATGTTAAGGTTACACTCGAAAGATTGTCCAAAACATTATGATTTTTAAAAAAGTCAAGAAGTTGTTCGGGAGTGATAATTTGAACAATTGGTACTGATAGTTTTACATGNTTACCCGAAAGTGAATTTAAAAGGTTGGCAGCTTGGCCAACGCCAATGTTAATCATTTCTTGAATAACATCGATATGTTCAGAAGTAATCTCCATTGTCAAACCAGTTTTTGAATTACATCATCCAACTCTTCTTCTTTGGGGGGCTTATGTAAGAAAGCAAAAGCTCCTAATTCTTTGCACTTTTGCTTGGTCGTTTCTTGGATATCCGCGGAAATCACGACAACTTTTGTGGGGTTGCGCTTCTTGTTCAAAACTGAAAGAATTTGAATGCCATCAATATCGGGCATAAGCAAGTCGAGGAAAATAATATCGTATAGTGTTGAGTGGATTTTCGCGAGTGCCTGCTGCCCGTTGACTGCTTCGTCAATTTGGAAGGTGTGCTTAGAAATAAGTTTGGTTATCATTTTTCGGGAGATAATAGAATCGTCGACAATTAAAACTTTTTTCATATTTCGTTTATGATTAACAATTAATTAAATTGCAAATTAATATAAAATGTTTTAAATGAAAAAAGAGAAAATAAAAATTTTTTTTGAGGCTTTGGATGCTTATTGTTCATTATTTGATGAAACCTTCAGCGGTTTCGATGTGGAGCGTTCTTATCAGTTTTGCAAGACTGTTGCAAAAAATCACTACGAGAATTTCCCTGTAGGTTCATTTTTGATTCCACGAGGCTATCGTAGGTTCTTTTATAGTATTTATACTTTTGCCCGCTTAGCCGACGATATTGCAGACTCAAACAATTATTCAATCGATAGCAATCGCCGACATTCCTTGTTGAACAAATTGGAATCGAATATCAGCGTTCTGTTGACGACCGAGAGAATCAATAATCCAGTGTTTCTTGCTTTGAAAGATACAATTGAGCGAAAAGAATTACCTCTTGAACCATTTCTGAAATTGCTTACTGCTTTTAAGATGGATGTATCTTTCGCTCAACCTGAAAATTGGAAGGACCTTGAAAAGTATTGTAATTTTTCTGCAAATCCTGTTGGCGAATTAGTTCTAAGATTGTTTGGTGAATACAATCAAATGAACATAGAATTTTCAAATAGAATTTGCACAGGTTTGCAGTTGGCGAATTTTTGGCAGGATTTGTCTATCGACATACCTTTGGGCAGAATTTACATTCCAAAAGATGTTTTGAAGCGGTTTGGATTAGATTTTGCCACTCCAATAAGTTCAAGGGAAAAAGATAAACTTGAACTTTGTTTCGAGTATCTGATTCATCGGACACGGGAATATTTGCTCGACGGCTGGAAATTGGTGCTGTTCCTACGAAATAAGAGATTGAGATTCGAGATAAACGCAATTGTAAATGGTGGAGTGAGAATTTTAGCAAAAGAAAAAAGGCTTGGTTCAAGATTGATACGTAGAAGACCAAGATTGAATTTTCTTGATTATTTATTAATTTTCTTTAATGTATTTTTGTGAAAATTCTATCTATCGATGGATATTTTAACTCACTACGAGCTTGCAAATTTCGAAAGGGTAAAGCCACCAAAAATTAGAAGGTCTAATTTCTCGCTCGCTTTTTCTATTCTTCCAACAGAAGGGAAAAAAGCTATAAATACTATTTATTCATTTTTCTCCTACATTGATAATATTGTAGATGATAATGATTTGCGTCCCGACTCGATTGCAAAAAAGGACGAAAGGTTACGTTTCTGGACGGAAGTTATCAATGAGCTGTACGAAGATAGATTGCCAAGCCCAGTTTTGTTCCCACTGTATTATGTAATTCGCAGATTTTCGATACCAAAACAATACTTCTTAACATTAATTAATGGCTGTCGGAGAGATTTGTACCAATTTAGATATAAAACATTTAATGAGCTAAAAGATTATTGTTACAGCGTTGCAAGCATAGTTGGATTAACGGTTATTGAAATTTTTGGTTATAAATATGAGGAGACGAGAAATTATGCTATTAATCTTGGCTATGCTTTACAATTGACAAACATTTTGCGGGATATAAAGAAGGACAAAAATAGGGGATATATTTACATTCCGCTCGAAGATTTGAATAGATTTGATTATTCGGAACAAGATTTGCTGAACGAAGTTTACAACGACAACTTTGTAGAACTTATGCGGTTTGAGGTACAAAGGGCGAAAGAGTATTTTCATAAAGCCCGCTCTTTACTACGGCCTGATGAAAGAGTCAATCTCTTTTCGGCAGAAGTTATGGACGAAATCTATTATCGATTGCTCGAAAAAATTGAATTGCGAAATTTTAACGTCTTCGATAAGGAAATCAAAGTTTCTTGGATTCATAAACTAACCATTGCCCTGAAGCATTGGCTCTCGATTGTTTTGTTTATCAAACCTTTTACAAAACCATTATATTAAGTTTTTTTGATAATTTTGAATTTCTATAAATTTAAATTTGAAAATGGAAATTAAATTTAGTAGTGAGGAACTCCAAGAAGTTGAAACCCTGAAATCGAAGTACCCCGACTCAAAATCTGCTTTGATGGGGGTTTTGTGGTTAGCCCAAAAGAAGTTCGGCTGGATTTCGAAAGAGGTTATTGAATATGTTGCCGAACTTTTGAATCTTCCACCTTCGCACGTTGATGGTGTAGTAAGTTTCTATACGATGTACTTCAAAAAACCAATGGGGAAATACCATATTCAAGTTTGCACGAACGTTTCGTGCTTGCTTCGTGGCGGTGAAGAAATTTATAAGCACGTTATCGAGAAATTGGGAATTCAAAATGGTGAGCGGACGCCCGATGGTCTTTTTTCGCTCGAGGAAGTGGAATGTATGGGTGCTTGCGGCGGAGCTCCAATGATTGCAATCAACGAAACCTATTACGAAAATATGGATGTGCAGAAAGTCGACGAGTTGCTTTCAAAGTTGAGAAATGGCAATGGACAAAGTTTATAATACTGCTTCCTTTTCGAGGATTTTCCTTGTTTTTGTGCTTGCTTTACATATTGTCTTTTATTTTTTGGGACAAGATTTAATCAATTTTTTAGCTTTGAATCCACGTGATGTTATATTCAACATCCAAGTTTGGCGTTTGTTCACTTATCCTTTTCTTCCGCTTTCCATTGCCGAGGCTTTTCTTTTCTTCTTTGTCTTTTGGTATCTTGGTCCCAAAGTCGAAAATTCTTTCAGGAATTATTTTTATCCAATATCTATCTTTTTGTTCATCTTCCTTCAAGGCTTTCTAACAGTAGCACTTTTTGGGAAAGAGAACTTTTACCTTTATGGAACCGAAGGTCTTTCATTTTATGTTCTTACCTTGTATTACCTAATCTATTTCAGGATTGTTAGCCAGTTTGAACCTTTACCTTTGAGGACTATGGTTCAAACAGCAATCGTGGTCTTCTTTTGGGTAATGGCTGCAACTTTGGATTCTTTTATTTATGAACGGAACACACTTATCAATTCTTTTTCGTTTGCAATTGTTGGGATTTTTATCGGGGCTCTTTCTTATTTGCAAAATCGTTCGTTTGCAAATGAATTAATCCAGCAGAGATATCGCGATTTTGTGAATTTCCGCAAAAGGCTCGAAGAACTTGAATCCCAAGAACAGCAGGACATTGCCGAAACTCAACCCGAAGAGACGAAAAACGAGATAAAAAGTACCGAACAAGGGGTTCTTGTTGATGAATTCATTTACGATGAGGAAAATTTGAACAAAATCCTTGATAAAATTATCGAAAAGGGGAAAGAATCTTTAACCCCAGAGGAAATTAAGTTCCTTGAGAATTATTCAAAAAAAGTTAAATAAACTGGAGAAAATATGGAAAGAACAAAGAAAGACTATCTTGACCCTAAAAGAATAGTTGAACATTTCGACATAACCAAACACAATACAGTTGACCTTGTTGAGACAATGGGGAAAATGGCATTCCAAGCTCGAAATCTACATCGAGCTGCAAGAATTTATGATATGATGCTTTCCGACCAAAGTTGTTCGGTTATTCTTACGCTTGCGGGCTCGCTTTTTAGTGCTGGACTTAAAAAAGTTGTTGTCGATATGATTCGAAACAATATGGTCGATGTAATTGTTTCCACTGGTGCGATAATTGTCGACCAAGACTTCTTCGAAGCACTCGGTTTTCGCCATTATCAAGGCTCTCCATTTGTCGACGACAACGAATTGAGGGAGTTGATGATTGATAGAATATACGATACTTTTATCGACGAAGAAGAACTTCGAGTTTGCGATATGACTATTGCCGAGATTGCATCGAAAATAGAACCAAGACCCTACAGCTCAAGGGAATTTATTGTTGAAATGGGCAAGTATCTTGTCGAAAACGGCAAAGGGGAGGATTCCGTTGTACGAAATGCTTATGAATTTGGTGTTCCAATTTTTGTTCCAGCTTTCTCGGATTGTTCCGCTGGTTTTGGTCTCGTTTATCATCAATATCATACATCGGGACCAAAAGTTACTATCGATTCAGTTAAAGACTTTCTCGAGCTTACAAAGATTAAAATAGAAGCAGTTGAGACTGGAATTTTGATGATTGGCGGTGGTGTTCCAAAAAATTTCACACAAGACGTAGTTGTTGCTTGCGACATACTTGGTGTAGAAGCAAAGATGCACAAATACGCTATTCAAATTACCGTTGCAGATGAACGCGATGGAGGCCTTAGCGGTTCCACCTTGAAAGAAGCAAGCTCGTGGGGCAAAGTTGAAACCACATATGAGCAAATGGTTTACGCCGAAGCTACTCTTGCTTTTCCTTTGCTTGCTTCCTATGCCTATCATAAAGGTAGCTGGAAAAATCGCCAGCGCAAAAGATATAACCACTTTCTATCGACAGAAGCACAATTGCAATTGGCAAAATAGTTTTGTTTAAAAACTATTTTATTGTAAAATCAATAAGCTCGTAGTGGTTGCGGTCTATAATTAGTGTTGAGTCAATTCCAAAATTAAACGGGAATGTATACTCTTTTTGGACAATACCGATGTTTTTTGCAAGCCAATAGGTTTGAGTTTCTTCCCTATCAAATCTAAAATCAATTGGATAAGTTCCAACTTCAATATGCAAAATGCGGTAGGTATAGATGAATTTGAACTGGGTTGCCTGCACTACTTTTCCTTTGATGTTGAAGGTTGTATCGGAAGCTCTTCGGCAGCGCAAAGAAGCATAGTAGATATCTTTGCCTATACCTTTGTCGGGGGGTAATTGTTCGGTGTAAAGCTCAAAGTCTTTTAATATCATCCATTCTTCCCCAGGCTTTCGGTTAAAGTCAGCAATTACCACCCAGCGGTCAGGTTCTTTGCCTTGTGGAATAAAATAGAAAAAATATGAGAGCAAAGTATAAATCTTGTTGTCTTCGAAAGCAAAATATTCCTTATGTTTCAATGTATCGGTGGGCGTGTAAAAGGAAAACTCCGAAGCCTTTTTACCTAAAATAGTTACATAGCTATTGATGAAAGCATTATAATACGACGCCCATTCCTCATACTTTCTTCCGTCCTTAAGAATAGGGTATACAACATATTTCCATTGGCTTCCGGGAGTTAGAGGAAAGTAAAGCGAGTAGTCCTCGTTCGCTGGCTCGAAAGGATTATTGGAACCGCACGAAAAGAAAAAGAAGGCGAGAGAAAGAATTGATATTGTAATTAATAGTTTCTTCAACATCTTAGCACCTTTGAAATTGTTCAAAGATTACAAGACTAAAATAAGAAAAATTTTAAGAAAAAAATGTTTTTGTGGACTCATTTTATTTCTTAATGGCGAAGAATTTAGAATTTCCGGAAAAACTAAGTATTTTCATAAAAGTTTAATGCAAAAAACCCAAGGCATTTTGGAAATTTGCATCATTCCTTGGAACAAAGATTCTAAACTATAGCAATACAAATTTTAATCCCGAATTATGCATTAGAAATATCCAAAGGGGGAGAAAAATTATCGATATTTTCAAACAATCCCTTAATCCAAGCTCTTCTTTCTGGCTTAACGGATAGTTTAAGGATTACTTTNCCNCCTTTTCTAACTAACCAACNCCCTAATGCAATGCATTGGAAATAAATTGTCGTCATNCGTCGTACTCTTTTATCTTTTAAGGCAATCAATCTAAACAAAGCCATTATGTTATATACGAACAATGCGAATCTAAAAGCAGCCTCTGTTGCATAAAATTCTTTTGAACTAAATCCTGTAATTGCAAAATCATATTTTAATTCCTTTATCCTATTTTCTGAATCGCTACGCTTCCTATATATCTCCCATACAGTATAAGGTGGTAAATCAGTATTAGTTACCAGTATATTGTATCTGTAAACTCTACCATTACTTATTTCTGGGAACAAGGGCATTATTTCAACTCCTGTCGACTCTGGATATATTTTTACATCCTTCCTTACCACCACAAATCTTCTCTCCGTCTTCCAACTATTAAGTCTGTATTTAATCTCTGATACTTCTATTCCTTCTTCTATTGGTATCCACTTCAATTGACTGATAAGTAGTTCCTTCAATGGTTTATATAACTTTGCACTGATTATATAATTTAAACTCTTACTCTCTAAATATTCCAAGCATTTTTCACTAAAAAATCCACTATCTGCTCGAACTAAACCTATGTCCCTTTGTCCAACTATATCTATTGTCTCTTCCATAAAATTCATAAAATTATTCGATGCGTGTGTATCTCCGGGTCTTAACCATCCATTTACTGCTAACTTTAACTCAGGTATAAACGCTACAAATGGATGTTGGGAGGGGCGACCAGGTTTCTTCGGGTTGTAACCTCTCTTACTACCCTCTTGTTTACCATATCGTTCTATGACTGTACTATCTAAATCTATTGTAACTTTTATCTCTCCAAACTTCTCCATTACCCACTTGCTTAACTTAGGAAATATCTCATTGTTCAGTTTACAAGAAAACTTCCTAAAATATCGACTAAATGTACTTTGACTTGGTACCTTCTCTATCCTAAATATTTCTTTGACTACTTCATCATATTCTAACAATGCACAATGAGAATATCTATTGGCTCCTATTAAGATACTAACCATAAATGTCTTTATTATCTCTATACCCTCGTATCCCCTGTT
>RCNO01000046.1 GCA_003731685.1 Bacteroidetes/Chlorobi group bacterium MS-B_bin-24 | reverse complement strand
GATTTTACCAACGCATCGTAGTACTTTTCGGGAAAATCTTTCGGAACTCGGATTTCGAGCTTCACTTTCGAAATCCTTCGGGCTATGGGGTCGTACACTAAATCTTGGATGATTTCAATGTCTTGGTAAGGAATTCCCCGACTTTCGCAAAAACCAACGATGTAAATACCGGCGCAGGTTCCAATCGAAGCAAGGAAAAGTTCAAACGGGGCAGGGGCTGTGCCGTCGCCACCTTCCTTCACGGGCTGGTCTGTTTGGATGCGAAATCCACTTGGCATTATCGCATCTACTTTTTTGTTCCCCGGAAAAACAATCTTTATTGACATCGTTGTTCTCCTTTTTTAATAATTTCGTATTGTTTCAAAAAAGTATATAACTACATAGCAATATTTTTATTTTATGAAAAGAAAAAGAAAGCTTAAAAAAATAAATGTCGTTCGCTATTCAATCCTCCTTTTGGGTGTTTTAATCATTCTATCTCTTGGATTATCATTCTTCATTCTGTCTCGAAAAGTGCCTCACGATGAAATTTTTGTGAAAATACCAAAGAATATCAAAATTAGTCAAATTATTGAAATTTTAAACTCAAAAGGGATTTTAAAACCAAAAATCTTTTTTGTTCCCGTTATCAAAATCTATTGTACAATTTGGAATTGTACACCTGTGGCGGGAACTTATCGATTCACAGCAAAAAACACCAATTTCGACGTTCTCCGCTCAATACTTTTTGGCAAACAGCTTTCGGTAGTCAAAGTTACTTACCCCGAGGGAATAACATTAAAGGACTTTGCAATGATTACCAAAAGGGAGCTTGGGGTGGANACNGCGGATTTCTTCGAAGCAATCCGCAAAGGGCACTACATCGAACGGATGAACATCCCCGTAAATTCTCTCGAAGGCTATTTGATGCCCGAGACATATTTCTTCTTTTATGGAACAGACGCCGAAACAGTGGTCAATAAATTAGTTGAAACACAGACCAAAATATGGAATGAGAAGTTCGATTCAATTGCAAGAGCCAAAGGTTTGTCCCGCCATTTTGTATTAACTCTTGCCTCAATCATCGAACTGGAAAGCCCTTTGAAAAGCGAAAGAAAGACCATTAGCGGTGTTTTTTACAATCGCTTGGCTCGGGGAATGAAACTGCAATCCGACCCAACTGTTCAGTATGCCACAAATAGAAAGACAATAGCATACGAAGACTTAAATGTGGACAACGAATACAACACATATAAATATTCTGGGCTTCCGCCGGGACCAATCTGCTCACCAAGTGTTTCTTCGATCGAGGCTGCTTTGGAGCCAGAGCAACACAACTACCTATATTTTGTTGCATACGGAGATGGTAGCGGAAGGCACCGCTTTGCAAAAACCTTTCAAGAACACTTACTTTATAAGAGAATTTACAAGGATGGATTAAAAAAACAGAACGCCTCGATTAAGTAGGTTTTTGGGGTCGAATTTTAGTTTAATCTCTTTCATTTTTTGGACAATTTCGCTGCCAAACATCATCTGGAAATATTTCCGTTTCAATTTTCCTGTGCCGTGTTCAGCAGAATAAGTGCCCCCGAGCATAATTGCTTCGGCGATGTGCTCGTCGAATATTTTTTCAGCCAGTTGATTTTCTTGTTCGTTGCGTGGGATGATGTTCAAATGAAGATGGGAATTGCCAAAATGTCCCCAAATGAAGTAGACCAAGCCCGAATTTTCCAAACTGCGTAGCAATTTGAAGTAATAATTTTGGAAAACTGCATCGTTTGTAGCAACATCGGACCCGATTTTTTGAAATTGACTTTGCGAAAGCATTTCGAAAACCTTCACGGGGATTTTGTGACGGAACTCGGCGAATTCTCGATGCTTGCTGTCCTCAATTGCCACCCAAGTTTGGTCCGTGAATGGGGTGAATTGTGCAATATGCTCCAACCAAGCAGAAACTACTTGTTCTTCTCGGTTTTGTTCGTATTCCTGTTCAATCCAGAAGGCACAAACCGAGCCTTTGGGAATTTGCGGATATTCCTCGAAATTCAACATCAAAGAGTTTTTATCGAAAAATTCAATGAGCCTTGCGGAAATCAAATGGTCATTCGTTTGATTATTTCCATTGAAAGACTTGCGGCTTAGTTTTCGGTTTAAGTCCAAAAAGTCGAATGCTTTCGGTAAATCGTCGAAAAAGATAATCAGACCAAGGACATTCGATGGCTTAGGCAAAATTTTAATCTTTGCTTGGGTTATTGTGCCAAGCGTTCCTTCGCTACCGATGAACAAATCGAGCGTGTGCATCCCGCGATGCAGATAGTATCCAGCAGTGTTTTTCGTTGTGTTTGGGTAAATAACTTCTGGCATTTTGAACTCCACAACCCGCGATGGCTTTATTTCGAGAATATAATTACAATTCACAACCAAGCTTTTATTATTTCGTTCCAGCGATACTTTTTCCCCGTCGGGCAGAACAATATCCAAGGCAAGGACATAATCGCGCATTGTTCCATACTTAAAAGTGCGAGAGCCCGAAGAGTTGCAAGCAATGTTCCCGCCAATAAAACTGCTTGTTTCGGTTGGATTTGGTGGTAAAAAGAAGCATTTGCTTTCCAAAAACGAATCCAAATCGCTACGAACAACCCCTGCTTCGACAACGACATATTGTTCTTCTTCGTTAATCTCCAATATCCTGTTTAGCTTTTCTGTGGAAACAACCACACCATCGAAAGGCACTCTTCCACCGACCAAACCCGTTCCAGCCCCCGAAATTGTATAGGGAACATCGTTTTGGTAAAGTTCTTTTATGCAATCAATTAGTTCATCAACATTTTCGGGGATATAAACTTTTTGGCAAAATCCTTTCAAATTCGAAGAATCCGAAAGATAGTTCTGAATTTCGTCCAAATTCTCTTTGATAATCATCCTATCTACCTCCAGAAATTGAGAGACGAATATCCAAACCAACTTGGAAGTTGCTAAACCCGGGCGACGAAGCCCCTTCGGTCAATGTGCCTTCGTATCGCATAAAGAAAGAAGCACTTAATCGGTTGCTAATCGAATACCTTGCTCTTGGTTCGATAATAATTTGCGAATTACCATCGAGAGTTCGCCCTTTTTCGCCCGTAAAGTTTAACACATCGTAAGTTGCTCGCTTATTCCTTCGATACGAGCCAAGGAAACTAAACTCGACATCATTGCGAAGTATAAGATTGAAGAACGGGAACTCGAAACCTCGCAGTGTGTAGCTTGCTTGGGCTTGGATTTCATCGGTTGTTTGGCGAACAATAGTTGCCCGTGCAGTCGAGTTGATTTGATATGTAGTTGATGTATTATAACGCAAAGATGCGGTAAATATGCCTTTGTATTTCTTTTCGTCGAACGAAACAGAGATTCCCAAGAAGGGCTGAAATCCGTATTGAACCGTTTGTCCCTGTATCACTTTGCCATTATCGTTGATTAAAGCATTTTCTTGGTACTTAGAATTGTAAATATGCTCAATGAGAATTCTCTTTGGAGCGATGGGTTTCAAAAGTTCCCAGTTTTCCAAGCCTTCCCAGCGAAAAGCCCAGTTTATGCCGGGCAGGAATTTGCCCGCGTCTCCACGGAAAATGCTAAAAGCTTCGAGCCCTTTGCGAAATGATTCCGAAAGTGCGTTCAAAAGCATTTGGTTTTTCTTTATAGTATCCAGATTTGATGCAAGAATTTTCTCTTTTTCTGCATTGTAAAGATTAATTACGTGCTCAATGTTGTTATTAAATACATTTATCCAGAAAATAGTTGGCAATGTCAGAAAAGTTCGGGCAAATGATTGAGTGGCGATTATGTTCGTAAAGAAAGGATTGCCAAGGGAATCGGTAATTACGGTTTGGTTTTTGTTGAAGCCGAGTTCGGTTTTCCAGTTCAAATCGAGATTTGCCCCTTTCCAAAGTTGCCGTGTAGTCTTGATTTCGAATGTTGTTCTTTGGTTGAAATTTTCCTGCAAGATAGCATTTTCGGGACGCCTTCCCGTTTTGGTTTTAAAGGCAAAGAATGGGAAATTCGAAGATGGGACAATGGTAAAGCTTCCGTGCGGGCTTCCAATAAGACCAAGTTGATAAGCGAAACTGGGACCAAATCGCTCTTCGCTACTGCGGAAAAGTAAACCTCGACCCCAGAAATTGTCGAATCCGTTGCCTCCGAATACCCCGGGATTATTCGAAGAATTTGTTTGGGTAAAGACAAAATCTATCTTTTCGAAATCAACAAATACAGATTTTGCGATTGAGCCAACTTGTTGCCAGAAAGTTTTTGGAGTTGTATCGGCCTTGGTCGATGGAACTGCAAAAGGCTGTGGTTTCGCCTGTATGCCTAAAATATCTTCGAGTAAAGATTTATATCTCAAACTGGCGTTATACCGAATTGAACTATTCCACGAAGCATTTTTCACAATGTTCTTTATCCTTGGGTCTTCTTGCAATGGGTCGTTCCAAGAGTAATTCACTTGGTAACTGCCAGTATTATCCAAATATCGAGCATATTTCCCAAGCGGGAACTTTGGTTTTACATTTATTGTAATGTTTTGATTATGAATATTGTCGGCTCCAAGACTAAGAAGGTCACCATTGCGGAAGAACATCATCCGTGCTATTTGGCTCCCTGTTCTTTGTCGCCCATTCTCATCCAACTCGTAAGGAACAAGTGTGCTTGTTGTGCTGAAGGAGTAATCGATAATCGGACTGAGCAAGCCATTTTCGCTTAATTTCCAAGACATTTGTCCCGACCGAATTGCATTGAACCCGCGAATCACCGGGCTTGGAAAACTCAGGAAGCGGGATTGCTCGGTTTGACGGCGACGGGTCATATTTAATCCCAAACTTATGCTATTTGGCAGGAAGTTCAACTTCCAGTCGGAATAAATCGAGAGGAAACCAGTTTTAACAAAGCTCAGTGGTTTTAGGGTTATCAACTCGGGGATGGAATTAGCATATTGCAAAGTCAGATTCCAAGTCCAGTTGAACCTTTGAACATAAAGCGGGGAGCGTTCAAATTCTTGGGAATAGGAGTAGCCAACAGCGACCTTGTTGAATGTTTCGTTAACCAGCCAGTGATTAATGGGGATGCCAATTTTCATCCCCGTAATAGCCCAGCTGTCCATAATTCGCAAAGTTTGGGACCGAAGGAGAACTTCGTCGGCAATTCTTTGGGCTTGGTCGGGAGTGGCACCCCCTTGCAATGCAGATTGCCGAGCCGATTCGGAAGCCTCGCGTAGTTTTATATCGCTGTTTGCAACAAATTCAGGATTTTCGAACGTCTCGGTGTGGGTATATGTAAATGGAATCTTAAATTTTTGCAAAAACTTAGGCAAAAGTTTTTCGGCGCTTGCAATAGCAGTTACAGAAAAATTCGAAGCGGAAACTCTGTTGCCGAACCGCTCCTCCAAGCGGTGAAAATTCGGCTTTGTGTAGTTCACCGATGCATTTATCGAAGCAAAGTCGGCAAGTTTTAATTCCGACGAAGCAACTGCTGCCCAATCATTTCGATTTTCGGGATTAATCAAGCGAAGCTCATCAACCCACATAGTTGTGGTTAATTCATTTGGATATCGTTCGGGTGGATTCGCTATACCAAAGCCGAAAAAGAGGATTCGGGTCAAAATTGGGTTGCCCCGAATAACATAGGTAGCAAGTGGATTATTCCGAACAGGGAATGATTGACGCTCGTAAATTCTGTTTGTATCTCGAATTTGCTTGATGCTTGTTAAATCCTCTAAATTGATTTCAATATCCTGCCATCCACGAAGCAAAGGAACTCGATATTCATAATAATTCAACGAATCGATACCGAAGCGAATAAATGCATAGGCTGGTGGAATAGCCCCCGGAACTAAGTTATCGGGCATCGAGCCGTCGCCATGAATAAAGAACTTCAGCTTTTTGTAGTAGAAAATGTCCAACTGACGGAAATAGCGAACAGCAAGCCGTTCTTCGCCATAACGCAAGTTTTTGACAGCAAGGGAAAGCGATTGCTCGTTCATTCTAACGATACGGGTTGGGTCGGGGTTGTCCAATCGACGCGGAGCTTGAACTCCCGGCGGCATAGTGTAGTAGTCCGGAGCCTTGCTATTTTCCTCGACATTGACGAACGAGACGGAAAGCACACTGTCGTTTGGACTTACATTCGATTGAATTGTATTATTCCTTTGCCAATGGGCACCAACCAAGCGCCATTCTGCTATGGCAAGCTTAATTGCCCCGCCTTTGAACCAAACTCTTGCATATTGAATATTTGCAAAGGTTGGATTTCCAACAATTCGGCTCGGCTTTCGCACTGGAATTCGATAAAGATACCATCCCCGCTCGGGATTCCCACCAACAATCTGGGGATTTGTATTTGGGTCGGGATTCAGTTGAATTTCGTATTGGAAATAGTCGTTGGCAAGAGAAATTGTTTGCCCGTTGTTGCGATTTAGAACTTCTTGGTCGGGGAATTGCCCCATTTCCGAAACGGCATTGCCTTCGTAATTGTTGAAACGAACAAAGTCGGCAGGATTGCGTTGGCTGTCGTCTTTGCCAAAGTCGAATTTGAAATCGTCGCGGGCAGGGTCGTCCTCTAAATTCAGCGGATAAGGATAAGTTTCTTTTTCCTTTGAGTTGTTCATTGCATCAATTCCCACATCTTCGCCGACATCGATAATGCCATTGGGCATAGGGCTGGCAGGAGTAATTCCATCCTCGGTGTTGAGTCGCTGGTTGGGAATTATATCTTCGCTAATTTGCCCCAGTTCGATGTACATTTTGGTTCGACCCGGCTCGAAATATTGGATGTTCATCATTATTTCGATGAACTCAATGTTGTCGTTGTCAAAGTTTGTGTTGAATGTAGAAATCAATTTGGTCATACCAGCCCAAATTCGGGAGCGATTTTCCGGCTTGTTTGCAAAAATATTCAAAGAATCGAAAAGCGGATTCATTGGGTCGAGATATTCGGGATTGTGGTTATAGATTCCTCGATAAAGTGGGTCGAAATCAATATATAGTGGGGAAAGATTCGCTTGCCCCGGGATGTAATCACGATTTGGATAAACGTCCTGTATTGGAACGCGCGGGAGAGCATATTGGTACCAGAACATTCTACCGCGAAATTTTGCCCTTGTTGTGTCGTCGGGGCCGATGGCTTCGTCTTGCGGAGGCGAGGAGTGTGTCCAAAGCGAAGGCGTCAAACTAAGCGATATATATCGCTGAGCCCCTTCGAAATCGTCGATGTAAACAACAGGCGAGTTGCCGTCGCTGGCAACATCCGAAGTCCGCCGATTGGGATTGGGCATCATCATTGCCCATTCGCCGCGAATATTAAAGGAGGAAGTTGCTTTTGTATCGTAAAATGGAAGCAGGTCGACGATTTTGGTCAGCCAAGGCAATTCCCAATTCATTCGGGCATCGAAGCCAAACATTGTGTTCTGGACTGGTTCCTCGCCCAAACGGACTCGGTCGGTCACAAGAGATTGGTTGTAAAACATTGTTGTGAAGCCAAGTCCTGCCTCGGCTGTTCGGGATTTAAATAGCTGGTAATCGGCACGGAGCCCAAGCAATGTCCTTGTGCTAATGCTAAAGATGTCCTGCTGCTCATATTCAATTTTCAAATTAGCATTGGGCAAAGATGCCCGGGGATTTCTCAAAGTCAAAGTACCAGAATAGTAATCAATCACGTAGTCTTCGTATTCTCTTAAAGGAACGCCATCGAGTGTAACCCGGACGCTGTTTGGAGTTAGATTGAAAGCTCCCAGCGAAATTCTATCGGTGAAACGCCCGGACACTTCACCAGAGATAACAAACCGGTCGCGGGCGGTGTTCCTTCGGGCAACATCGTAAGTAGTATCGTAAACCTCACCGAAAACGTATTGCTCGGCGAGCTGGGGAGTTCCTGCTTTCTCGAAATAATCGCGCAAGCCTTCGCGGAAAGGCTCTAAACTCGGGAAAGTAATTTCGCCATAAATTGGGTTGAAAAATGGAGGCCTTAGGTCGAATTGCCCATCGCCCGGCGGGGTCCCCGTAGCATTATTTACTTGGTCTACTTTCAAAATTGTAACCAACTTGTCTGGAACGCCCGGAAGCACATCAGTGAAGTCGTTCCCTTGATTTATATACCAGACGTTGATTTTTGTTTCCGAAACAGATACATTTGTAGCATTTATTTGATAAATGTTTTTCATTTGCCTTGCCCAAAGCGACTTATAAGCAGGCAAAAGATTAGGTCGGTATATCAATTTCAAAATCAGTGTGTCTTTTTCGCCGACAAGGGTAGAAAGAGTTCCATAGTAGTAATCGTCGGTGGTATCGGGTGTTGGTCCTTCGATTCGATAAGCAACAGCATAGTAGCGGTCTTGCCGCATATTTAAAATCGTTAAAGTACCAAGATTATAATCTATTTTATATCGGGTTGAATCAATTCGGAGGAAAGTTCCCCTTTCGACCACACCAGTTTGGATTGGTGTGAATTTCATCGAGGGTGGATAAAGTTGATTTCGGCGCATTTGCTTGGGTTCAAGGTCGGCAAAAGCAACAGCATTGCCCCCATAGGCATTGTCGCGCACATCTGTTGTCGATTCATAAACTTCTATTTCCTTTATACGATAAAATGAAGAGGATTGTGGGATAACAGGTGTGGCATTCCTAAAATACTCTCTATAAATGCTTCGGTAAGCAGTATCCAAAAAGAAATGGTTTTTGGCATAATCGTAAGCACGAAGAGAGAAATATTGTTTGCTTGTACCACCACGAACATCAACGAAACGGCGTTCACCTCGCTTTTGCGAGGCTATAGTTTTCAAGAACAATGGACCGAATTGGAAGTCGGCACGAACACCAAAGAGAGCCTGCCCACCGCCAATCAAAGTCGAAGGCACGGGCATAGTAACATTCCCAACCTCGATGAGCTTTATAATATCATCATCTTCGCCTTGATAGCCAATTTTAAATTTATTGTCGAAATCGAATTGCCTGCGAGTATTCCAATCGGTTCCTATGCTCAACTTGTCGCCGATTTTCCCTGTAACGTTCACGCGAATATCTTGGCTGAATATTGGGGACGATTGGGTTTGCCCGAACGCAGATGTAGAGCCAAGATTTTGAATATCCCAACGCCAACCGACACGAATGTTTACCTCTCCATTTACATTCAAACTAATCTGTGGCTTGCCAAATATGGTAATTATAGGATTAGAAGGGATAGGGATTGTTAGACCAGTTGCTTGACTTAAAATTCGGGCAATGTCGCCCCCGCTTAATGCTGTTCGCAAATCGTAACTTTTGGTTAGAGAATCCCAAAGTTCACGTTCTATTGCTATCTTTCGCAAAGATAGATAATTTTCCAAAGGAATTGTGTAATCGTAGCCAATGGGATTGGACCAGAAGTAGTATTTGTGGTAAATAATTTTTTCATCAGGGTCAATGTCGAAATACTTAATCATTCCCTCGGGCAGATAACGGAAACGCGGGTTATCGTAATCAGGATAACGATAGATATTATTCTGGCGTAAGAGTAGTTTTTCGGGGAGTTTAACCTGTTCGAATTGAGGCGTGGAAAGGTCGAGCAAAGTGGTGTCGAGTCCTTGCGAATATGCAACGCGGCTTAGAATGAACACAAAAGAGAAGCAAAGTAAAATCTTCGGGGAGATTTTATTAAAAATTAAAATCTTTTGATACACATTTGAACCAAAGTTGCTTTCCACTACCTTTCTCTAAAAAATCAAAATTAGTTATTGCTTTTCGATTTTCCTCGGTCCTATTCAAAATGTGTATCAAAAGATTCTATCGACAAACTAAATTGTTAAACATCCAAATGCAAAATTATAAATTTTTGTGTATTTCAAAAATTTGAAAATTTTCGGCACAAAAAAATGGCTTTCGCTTGAAGAAACTTTAAATTTACTTCCCTTTTAATAAACTCTGAAACTTTGGTATCGGTAAGTTTTTCGAACCAAGTTCGCTTTTTCATTTAACACGCAATTTTTGTCGAATCTTGCGTTCGCTCATACCACGCAAGTAGAAAAGCCGGGCTCGTCTTACCTTACTGGATTGGACAACGGTTATGCTTTGAATCATCGGGGAATAAAGCGGGAATATTCTTTCAACCCCAACTCCGTTGGAAACTTTGCGAACACAGAAGGTTTGGTTAGGTCCTTCGCCCCGGCGATATAACACTATGCCACGAAAATTCTGGATTCGCTCTTTTTCGCCCTCGATAACACGAACAGCCACGTTGACTATGTCCCCAGCTTTGAAATTTGGAATAGGCGAATAGCTTTCGCCATCCTTTTGTTGCTTGAATTGTTCGATTTTCTCGACAACTAAATTCTTAACATAATCAAGTTTATTCATTTCAACCTCGTTCAAAAAAAGAGTTACAAAATTACGAATAATTTTTTTAAAAAACAAAGTTTGTTTAGTTTGAAAAAATTTCATAATTTTGTATTTAGTTGATACAGGGATGTAGCCAAGTGGTTTAAGGCATCGGCCTTTGGAGCCGACATTCGCAGGTTCGAATCCTGCCATCCCTGCTAAATTTTTTTGTCTGGTTATGTTAGATTTTAAAATTGCTTCTGGAAGGTCGAATTTGCCCCTTGCGAGGAACATCGCAAATTACATCGGAGTGGAGCTAACCGATGTTACAATAAAGAATTTTAGCGATGGTGAAATCTGGGTCAAATACGAGGAAAATATTCGCGGGGTCGACCTTTTCATTATTCAATCTACTTTTGCTCCTGCCGATAACCTTTTGGAACTTCTTTTGCTTATCGATGCTGCCAAGCGTGCATCTGCAAAAAGAGTAACCGCTGTTATTCCTTATTTTGCTTATGCTCGGCAGGACCGCAAAGACCAGCCGCGCGTCTCTATTAGCGCGAAACTTATAGCCAACTTGATTACCCGCGCTGGCGCCGACCGAGTTATTATGATTGACCTTCATAGTTCGCAGATTCAGGGCTTTTTCGATATTCCGTCCGACCATCTTTATGCTTCGCCAGTGCTTATTCGCCGTTTGTTGCATCTTGGGCTTACGAACTTCATCGTTGCTGCGCCCGATATTGGTGCCGCGAAAACTGCCCGAGCCTATGCAAAAAGGCTTAATGTCGACCTTGTGATTATCGATAAACGCCGACCTGAACATAATGTCGCCGAAGTGCTCAATATTATCGGCGAACCCGAAGGGAAAAATGTTATCATAGTGGATGACCTAATCGATACAGGGACGACATTTATCCAGTGTGCCGAAGCATTGAAAAATCGCGGAGCTTTGGATATTTACGGTGTTTGTGTCCATCCTGTCTTTTCGGGGAATGCATTGGAGAAAATTAATTCAACACAAGCTTTGAAAAAGCTTTTCGTTACGGACACAATTCCGCTCCGAGCCGAAAGCGATAAAATCGAAGTTGTCTCGGTTGCCGAGCTTTTTGCCGAAGCAATAATAAGAACGCACGATAATCGTTCTATAAGTTCTTTATTCGAAATTGAAAGATAGTTATAAATTATAGGTAAAAAAATGAGTGAGATTGTCTTAAAAGTCAAAAGAAGAGAAGTTGGAAAGACCGCAGCGAAGCAGTTGCGAAAAAAAGGCTTGATTCCGGGGGTTTTCTATACGAAAGATGTCAAGGCAATTCCAATCGTAACGGAATTTAAGCCGCTGAAGCCAATAGTCCACACCACCGAAACCAAAATCGTCCGTTTGCAGATTGAAGGCGAAGACAAGGAGTACCGTTGCATTTTGAAGGATGTACAAATCGACCCTATAAGGGACACCATTTCCCATTTCGATTTGTATGGGATACACGAAGGCACTCGATTGACCATCGAAGTTCCAATTGTGCTTAAAGGGCAAGCAATTGGTGTTCGCGAAGGTGGCACTTTGCAGCAAAGCCTTTCGAAAGTGAAGGTAAAGTGTTTGCCCGATAAAATACCTTCGCATTTCGAGATAGACATTTCAAATTTAAAGATTGGCAAAGCAATTCACATTAGCGATATACAATCCGAAGGGATTGAATTCGAGCTTTCGCCCGAAACCGTTATCGTCGCTTGCCTTGCCCCAAGAGTTTCGGGCAGGTAAAGAAATAACATAATTTAAACTTTGGGGCTGTCTCGAAATTCGAGATAGCCCCTGTTTTTCATTAAAAACAATAGAAGATTTTCATTCTCTGTAATTATGAAAAATGTTTTGATTTTGTATTAATCCAACTTTTTGTAACCTACAATAAATCTAACCCCATAACCCTTCTACATTATTAATATCCTCCCTCTGGCAATTTTGGTTTAATTTTGCTTTTTTCTGAATTGCAATTGAAACTTAGCGAAAACATCGACAAGGTTTTTTGGAGCTTGATGGACAAAGGGCTTTATGTCCTTTATGGGCTTGTCTCGCTCCTTCAAATTCGTAGGCTTGAACCATCGGTTCTTGGTATTTATGCTTTGCTGATTGGCATCCACACTTGGCTTTTTATCATCGTCGATTCTCTTTTCTATCAAGGTATTATCCAATTCGGCTTTCATCAAGATACAGAACGAAGAGCCAATACATTCGCTTTGATTTCTTCTTTGCTCTTCATCATTTTAGCTACTTTTGCTTTTTCTTTGCTTTCGGACTTTTGGGTGAAATTTTTTCGAGAGCCTGGGCTAAGTCTTGTTGCCAGCTATCTGCCTTACCTTGCAATTTTAACCATTCCACGGGTTTTTTCGTTGAAATTTGCTTTCAAACATTCTAATATGTTTCAAGTTTTCATCGTAAATTCCGCTTTCTTTTTGCCTATGAGCATATTGACTGTTTACCTTTTTTTCCGTCTCTCCTCTTTCACTTTCCAAACAATGATGACAATTTACTTCACTGGAACAATCATTAGCTCCTTGACGGGAGTGATATTGCTCAATAAATACATCCGAATTGGTTTTCAAGGGAATCTTCGGTTCAAAGAGTACATAAGATTTGGATTATCTGTTTTGGGTTTCACAATCTCGCAGAGTATCCCTCGCCAACTCGATGTTTTCATTCTCCAATACTTTTTTCAAAGCAAGATAGTTGGCATATACTATTCTGCGAAAACGCTTTTCCGCTTGTTCGAAGAAGGCTTAAATGCCGGCTACGGACTGGTTTATCCTACTGCTGTGCGATTGATTGCGAAAAACCGACGCGAGGAAATCCAAAGCCTTATTGCTAAGTCGACTTCTTTTACGTTTATCATCATCTTCTTTGCTTTTCTCATTTTGGAATTTGGTGGCTCCGATGTTATTATAAGATTCCTTCTTCCAGCTCGATATTCTTTGTCGATTTCATACTTCAATTTGATGATTGTCGGGGCATTGTTTATGCCATTCCAACTTGGGATTTCGGTGCTGATTGCAGAAAACAAGTTGCACATTGTTTCGATTTATATACTTATTTCGGCTTTGGCTTCGCTTTCGGTGATGTTCTGCGTAGGATTCCTTCGACATCAGCAACTTATTCCTTTGGGAATAGTTACCTACTATGTCCTTCTTGGTTCGCTTTCTTATTTCTACATCAGGAAGCAATATCAATATAAAATCAACCACCTATTGCGTGGATTCAAAGATATGTACAATTTCTTCAAAGATTTCGGGAAGTTGCGACAAAGAAATTGAGGAATGAAAGCTTATTCAGTAGGTGCGACCGGCCGGTCACCCCTACAAGTATTTTCAGACCTCGGATGTTTCAAAAACATACGATGTCTTTCGGCAGAGCGAGCGGTTCTCGTTCATAAACGCATTTCGAACCTGGGTTTTTCAGACATCGGATGTCTGGCAGACATCCGATGTCTAACCGTGATGAATTCTGTTTGGGAAACGAAATTGGTTTTGCATTCATAATACCTTGTAGGGGCAAATAATTATTCGCTCCCACGGGTTCGATAAAATTTGGTAATTAAACAAGAAGATTGGATTTTTCTTTTGAAAATACTTTGCAGCATTTACATAATTTAAAAGCTTCGTAGGAGCAGTGCAAAATCTTTTAAGAAGGAATCGTTTGGCAAAAGGTTCCGTTCGAGCCGCTGGCAAATTGTTTCGTCAACTTTTCCCGTGCGAGCAAATTCAAAGCCAAAACGCTCGAAATCTTGCTCAAAGTTAAAATCGCTGGAAATTGAATCAGGCAACAGCTCGAACAAATCATAGTTTGGTCGGTGCAATGTCCCAATGAAATCGTAACCATAGAGTTGCGAAAATTCTTTCAGAAGGTGTACAAGAGGATTAATGTGTCGGTCTCTACTTCCAGAAAAAATAAAAGCAAATATGGACTTTTTTGCTCCTACCGAGTCGCCGTTGTAGTTTGGTTGAAAGAGGGGTTCCATTCGGTTCAGAACGTTCAGAAGGCGCGGAAAGTAATCTCTTTGTTCCAAATCAATAGCAAAAAACCAAAGGTTACGCTCTCGCAATTGGGGATAGAATTGGCTGAATTCATCGAAGCACTGGCAGTTGCCATCGCTCTGGAAGAAAATGTCTTCGGTACAACCTTTGCAATCCAAAATTTGGGTTTTGAAAATATCGATGCTTTGGTGATTACCGCCAGCTTGCCGAAAACCATTAAGAAATGAACCAAGAAATCGATTTATAATTTTATTCGAGTTTGTAAAATCCAATAAAATTGCTTCCATAATCCCCAGAATTTTTAATAAAGATTAACGAAAGTTTTAGAAAATTATTTAAAAATGAAGAAACTCTTTCTTCAGGGAAGGTTTGTGACCTCCCGAAGCAAAGAATTAAAGCAACAAATAGGCAATTCGCAAAATGCTGTTTCTTGGTAAGAAAAGACATCGGATGTTTCAAAAACATCCGATGTCTTCAGATAGCGAATCCCGTGAGGGTCATAAACGATGGTTATTCGTCAAGCCACAAATAATTTAATATCTTGTAGGGGCGAATAATTATTCACCCCCTAAACAAAACACAATTTCCAACACTCCATCATCATCACCATCATAGGGTCAGACCTATGTGTCTGCCCCGAAAATGGTTTAATGGATTAAATTGAGTAATTACCTCCGATTATTCAGTAGGGCGACAGGCCGGTCGCTCCTACAAGTATTTCAGACATCGGATGTTTCAAAAAACATCCGATGTCCGGTGAAAAAAATGGGCTTTTGACCCTTTTGGATAACTCCTTTGTGGTTTTGTTCCACTTGAACGATTATTTCTTTTCCAAATCGAAATTTAGAATTTTGTCAATAAGTATTTCTAAATTGAATTGAGGTGGTAATGGTCCTTCCGTCTTGCTTTTGCCTTTGCTGGTTTTTGTCTGCTTTGCTTGGGATGATGAGTAGGTTTCGAGGCGGAAAGAAAAATTTCGCTCGGGCATTTTGTTTTCTGTCAAAAATTGTCTAACTGCGTTTGCTCTTCTTTCGCTAAGTTCTTGGGCTTGTTGCTCGGGAGTTATTGTGACTTTCTTTTTCTTTTTACCTTCGGAAATAGTTTTGGTTGTTTTTTTGAATATGCTTTGATTGGTTCGAATCACAATGTTGAATGCCAAATTTGGATTGTTTTTTGAAAGCTCCGCAAGAAGTTTCAAGGAATTTTTGCCTTCGGCGGTTAATTCTGCCGAGTTTTCGTCGAATGCAATTACTTTGCGAATCGAAAGCCCGGGCTCGAAAGGAACAAAATACAGATTCTGCTCCTTCTCGTAGTAATTTTGTTGCACTTGAACATTGACCATAATGGGGTCAACGCACATCCATTTTTCGGAAGTAATCGAATAGCTACCCGATTGGCTTATGGGAATTGAATAGGAGCCGTCCAACGAAGTTTTGATTTGGATTTTTTTGCCATTCCCATCAACCAAATAAAACTTCGTCTCGATTGGACTGCCATTTTTTAAATTAATCACTTTGCCTTTTAGCAATACAGTAGAGCCTATCCCACCCTGAGAAAACAAACAGAATGGTACAAGAACAATTAAAAGCAAACTTGAAATTAATTGATTCATTTTGATTATTAAATTGTTTTCCTCGAATAGATTGGAATACTACCGATTAGCGGTTTTTCTTTTTATGTCTGTTCTTACGGAGTCTTTTCTTTCTTTTATGGGTGTTCATTTTATGGCGTTTTCTCTTCCTTCCGCAAGGCATAATTCCCTCTTATTTATTGTCCTGATTATTTAAATTGTCATTAACTTTCTTCAAAAATTCCGGGGATGGCTTAAAAATTGGAACCACTCTTTTCTCGAGTGGAACTTCTTCGCCGGTTTTAGGATTACGAGCAATGCGAGGCTTTCTCTCTTTGGATTTAAACACACCAAAGCCACGCAATTCAATCCGCTTCCCGTTCGAAACTGCTTCCATTATCGTCGATAATACGCCTTCGACAACTGCCTTCGTCTCGATTTTTGTTAGACCCGTGTTCTTTGCTATTTCGTCAACAATATCAGCTTTTGTCATATTTGTTCCCATTGCAATTCAAATATTTGTTATTAAACATTTTAGAAAAGCAAAATTAAAAAAGTTGATTTAAATAAAAAAGAAAAATTTTTACCCCTGTGTCGAAAATAATCACACCAACAAGCCCGAAAAATTGAATGAATCGTAATGTCCGAGATTTTCTTTAATGGTTGGGTCGAATAATTATTCGCCCCAACACAAAAAGACATCGGATGTTTCGCAAACATCCGATGTCTGGGAAATTGTAGGGGCGACCGGGCGGTAGCCCCTACATCCCATACACCAAGCCTATGCGGACATTTTCTTTGTATTGCAAGCCAGTTCGCTGGCGAATGTCGTAACTGCCTTCGGTGCGGATGACAATTGCGAACAGGCGCGTTAAGTTTGCCTGCAACTCGCCATTCAGCCGAAACACCGTTTGGTTC
>RCNO01000045.1 GCA_003731685.1 Bacteroidetes/Chlorobi group bacterium MS-B_bin-24 | reverse complement strand
AAACATATATCCCGAAATGTGCATCCCTTTTTCATTGTTTTCGTAAAAGTTCAGAGCCAAGTTCATAAATTTTAAAAAATAAGGACTCGTAACCATATCGTCTTCAAGGACAATGATTTTGCCATATTCATTAACAATTCTTGTTACTCCATCAATTATATTATTTGCAAGTCCCCAGTTTCTATCTCTTTCTATTATTTCAACTTTTTTAAAACCTTTAATTGTTTTTAAGTATTCTCTAACTTCTTTAACTTTTGGCTCGTCTTTTTCGGTTTTGGGACCATCGGAAAATATAAAAAGTTCACTCTCTTGTGCAAATAAATTTTTTTGCAAATCTTCTACTGTCTGTTTTGTATGCCAAAGCCGGTTGTAAGTAAAAAGAACAATAGGAGCATAGTTCATTTGGAATTTACCTCCAAAGTTTTTTTACATACAACCCAATAACCTTGTGCGTCGAGGATCCAATTGTCATCGAGCTTATCTAAAATTGGGGCGATTTTTTGTGTTAAATTGTAAAAATGCACTAAAATTTCGTCGAGTTTGTTTCCAAGACCCAGCTTCGCCAGTTTGTGCTTTAATGTTCTTTCCACAAAGTAGTTTATTTTCATAAGCCACATTGTAAAGAATCCACCAACAGGATAGAATTCGAGTATTTTGAATCCACTTTTATTAAGCATATATTGTAAACCATAGGGGGTATATCTGAAATAATCATATGGGGCTTCGTGAACCCACCATTGAAAAGGGACTGCAAGTATAAATATACCCTCTCTTTTGAGAATTCTAAAAGCTTCATTCAAAAAAACTTGTGGTTCACATAAGTGCTCCAATACGGACAAGGAAACTATTGTATCGGCAAAATCATCAGGCAGATTAATTTTTTCATTAAGGTTTGAAATTACATCGGCTTTAATATTGTGGAGAGATGAAGACCAATCGACACCAATGTATTTATCGACAAACTGAAGGAAAAATTCTTTGTATGGTGCTTCCCCGCAACCAAGGTCAACTAAAACACCTTTGTAGTAAGGGATAAATTTGGTTAAAAAGTAATCTGCATATTCGTAAACCAAAAAATTTGCAATACCTCTATTTGGATGATTACTAGATGGATTTTTGATCTTTGACATTTTTTTTACCCCCTTCGAAATAATTATTAATCTGAAATCTGTAATAAAAGGTTCAAACATAAACAAGACTAATTTAGATAAAAGTGAACGAATTTTAAATAACCGATTCTTATTTATTTTCCATAGAAAAGGGAAAAATTTTTCCATATATGTTGCGGTTTCTGTATTTCCTTTTGCTTTTAATTCTGAATAAAAATTAATCAAGCCCGCGGTATAAATATATTTATTAAAAGTTCCTAAATATCTAACTCCCCATGGAATAATATATACTTTTTCACTTCCAAAAATTTTCACTGCTTTTCTTCTGATTAAACGCATTGTAGTAAAATTTAACTCGTCAATTAAAGTAGGAACTCTATTCAGAAATTTTAGATATAATTTCGATAAATTCTTGCTTTTACTTAAAATAAAAGGAATCCAAAAAATTTCGTAGCGGCCTTCATAGAATGAATTATAATTAGGCATAGTAAAATATGCTATTCCATTTGGTTTTAAAACCCTTCTTACCTCTTTTAAGACATCATCAATATTTTGCACATGTTCCAATACTTGGTAGGAATATATTACATCAGCAAAATCATCTGGTATTTTATCCATATTTTCGCCGTAACAATTAAATAATCTTTTTTCCGGTTTCCCAATACCATTTTCTTTCATTAATTCTAATGCTATTGCATATCTACCCTCAAATGAATTTGGCGATGGCTCAATACCATAGCAATTAAAACCATACAATAATCCCGAGAGCAAATTAATTCCATAGCCCGCACCCAGATCAAGATAAACTAAATTCTTAATATTATTTACCCCAAATACTGCGTCTATCAAAAGCTTGAAAATATCATCTATGAGGTAGGGGAATTTTCTTTCAGTAGAAAAAATCTTATTAAACAGAGAATCGGAATTTTTACCAACAATTGGAGTAACTGAATCCAATTGTTGTAAAATTTTTCGTTTTAAGTTTTCCGATATATTCATAATATATTCTCTTTATCATAAAACTTATAAATCTCATTCACTACATAATTAATTTCTTCAACTTTTATACTATAAAAAAGAGGCAGTCTAATTAATCTTTCGCTTTCTTTGGTTGTAAATACATCTTCGCCAAAGAATCTCCCAAATTTTAACCCAGCGGGAGATGAATGCAAAGGAACATAATGGAAAACCGCATATATTCCATTTTCTCGAAGAAAATTTAAAAGTTTTGTCCGCTCGTCGAGGTTTTTAACTTTGATGTAAAAGATGTGTCCATTGTTTGTTGCATAACTTGGGATTTTGGGTAATTCTATCACTCCCAAACTTTCTAATTTTGAAAGGCCAATGTAATATAATCCCCAAGATTTTAATCTACTATTATTAATAATCTCTTTCCACTCTAATTGACCCCAAAGGTATGCTGCGCTTACGTCATTCATTAGGAAACTACTTCCAATATCAATCCAAGTATATTTATCGACCATTCCCCTGAAGAATTGATTTCTATTTGTTCCTTTCTCACGGATAATTTCTGCCTTTTCCACAAATTCTTCATTGTTGATTATCAACAAACCACCTTCGCCGGCGCTGGTGTAATTCTTTGTTTCATGAAACGAATAGCACCCCAAATGGCCAATAGTTCCCAATGGACGGTCTTTGTATTTTGACATTATACCCTGTGCTGCATCTTCGATTACAAATAGATTATACTTTCGTGCAATTTCTAGTATTTTGTCCATAGAACAGGCAACACCAGCGTAATGGACAACACAGATAGCACGAGTCTTTTCGGTAACTGCTTGTTCAATTAAGTTTTCATCAATATTCATTGTATCGGGTTTAATATCAACGAAAACGATTTTGGCTCCTCTAAGAGCGAATGCGTTTGCAGTGGACACAAAAGTGTAAGAAGGCATAATAATTTCGTCTCCGGGTTGAACATCAATTAGAAGTGCAGCCATTTCGAGTGCATGTGTACCCGATGGGACAAGCAGAGCTCTTTTGCATTTCAATTCTTCTTCGAACCACTTTTCACATTTCTTTGTATATGGTCCATTGCCAGAAATTTGAAGGCTCCTCATAGCATTCAACACGTATTTATCTTCATTACCAGTGTAGCAAGGCTTGTTAAATGGGATTTTGAAGGTCATTTCTTTCTCCAATTTTAAAAGATTTCATATAATCTGGTGCATTAGGTCCCGTGTTGAGAATCAGATCTATAATACTAACTTCGTGTATGAAAGGAGGATATAATTGCGGATATTCTGGATACCCAAAATAATCCATCCATTCAAGTTTAATGTTTGATTTCTTAAATAACTCTTCATTTATATAGTTTTTTGCCGAAGGTCCGGATAAATAACTTGTAGCATTTAGTTCTTTCAAGATAGCAATTAAACGATCTGTTTTGGTTAACTTTCTATCGTAGTTCAAATCAGAGGAAAATACTATTTTTGTTTTTATTCCTAAAATTTTTGCAATAGCTTCGATGAATTTAAAATTGATCTCCCAAAGAAAATATTCTTTTAAATTAAAATAAAGCTCTTCAAAATAATCCTTGTATTCTTGGAAATATTTAGCTTTTGAATAATTTATAACAATACTTTTCCAATGTTTTATATTCCATTTTTCATCCCAAACAACCTTAACATCTTTGATTATTTTTTCTTGAGTACCATCTGTCGGAATTGTCATCCATAGCAATCCATTTTTCGCCTTAATCCTATTTCTATTACGCCAATCCCTAAGTGTATATTGAACATCATCGTAGAGAACAAATATATCAACCATATTAATAATATCAAAATATCCTTTCCAAGGTATATAGTTGGGCTGTATTATAGCAACTTTCATAGCTTACCCTTTATATTTTAATCTTGTTCCAAAATAGCCAAACCTATGCCTGTTTTGCCATATCCGTTACCATTGTAAAGCATATACCGTTCTCCTTTATAATCAAAGACGAAAGGATAACAAATCATTTCACCATCCCAACCCATTTCAGAAACATCAATGCCAACATCATCATCTTTTCGTATCCAATTTATTCCATCAGTAGATTCTGCATAGCCAATACGATATGTTTCTGCTTTTTCGCTCCCTCTATATGAATACCACATCTTATATAGATTGTTATCTTGAATGACCCGGGGTGAAGAAAAGGCATACTCATATTCATTTTTATAGTTAATAGCAACAATTCCCTTCCTGAACCAATTTATTCCATCACAAGATACTGCAATTTTGATATTGTACTTATGAATAAACCTATCGCCAATTTTTTCCCATTTATCACATGAGAGATAATACATCAAAAACTTATCTCCGACATTCATAACCCATGGGCCCCCTACCATACATGGGTCATATATGCTTCTATCCATAATGGGTCCGTTAAATATTCTTCTGAAATGAAAATTACTTCCGCTTTCGCTTTCTACTATTCCTATGGCATTTCTAAAGGGGACCTCCACTGATCTATTCCAGCCTATATAGTATATGTATTTTTTCCCATTAATGATTATAAATTGAGTTCCCATAAATCCAGAATCATCAAAAAAACCTAAATCTCCAGGATACATCAAAGGTTCGTGGAAATATTCAAGTACCTTGAAATACTTTATATCAAAAACGGCATAAGCCAGGTGAGAGCGATTCCTCTGGTCTCTCACAGAAAAATAAATAATTATTTCACTATTTTTTATTTCCCCTATAAAAGGTACAGCTGCATATGAGTAATCCTTATTTGGAAAGTCAGCCGGATCAATAATTTTTGCAATCTTTTTCCATTTCATAATTTATGTTTATATTCCTCCGTTTGCAATACTCTCTACAATTTTAGTAATTATATCCTTAATTTCCAATTATAAAACTTAAAATCATTTTTTATTGTTTATTCCAGCTCCAAATTGGAGAACTCCATAATATTGCATCTTCTAATGGTATAGCACTTTTTCTTGCTCTCAAAGAATTCAGGAAATCATTGAACATAGTAAAAGTTACCGCAAGTTTTCCATATTTTTTAAGATCAAAGGGGAATTTTTCAACTACCTCCTTATATTCTTCGGTTTCATAAAGTGGAATCATTTTCTTTTTATAATAAACAATAGGCTCCTCTTCGTCATATCTTCCAGATTTAATCCACCCGCGCGTACCTTGAATCTCAAATCCATTTTTTAAACTCGGGCGATTTGTTTTGGTATCATATCTTAAATGAATTACTACACCTTTTTTTGTTGTTATAATTGAAAATACAATATCTGGTTGAGTAGCCTTCTCATTTATATTATTTTCTTTAAAGTATTCTATCAAGGATGAAGATTTTGTTCCGTAATTTACTATTTTATCGAAGTAATCCTGACCATCCGCTCCAATATCAAGCCATCTACATATTGGGCTCAGGCTATGAGTTGGATAATGATACTTTATGTTGTCAGTATTCCACTCTCCACGCCATGTTAATTTTCCATCTTTTATAAATAGTTCCTTACAATCATGAACATACATACCTTCCACAAAGATTATCTCCCCAACTTTTCCTGCCTTGATAATTTTTTGAATGGCCAAATTCTCTGGTATATAGACATAATTTTCTGCCATCATATATATAGCCGAACTTCCTTTTAGAGCATTTTTTAGTAAATCCGCTTCGTTTCCATTCAAACAGGCCGGAACCTCGCAAAGGGCAGAAATATTATGCTGCAAGAAAAAAGCAGATATTTCAGCATGAAGATTAGGAGGAGTGGCAACATAAACCGCATCTAAATTTTCCAAATTAATGAAACTTTTGTAATCAATGGTTTTGAATACAGAAATAGGAAAATCATTTAGTTTTTTTTCATCTACATCACAAATTGCCACAATCTTAAAAGAGCTATCAATTTTAGAATAATTAAGAAATAACATCCCTCTACTACCAAGACCGATCAATCCGATATGTTTAACTCCAGACATCATAATTTAAACTCGAAGCTTTTTTTATCTAACTTTATTGATTTAGCGGGCACATAAACACTATCAGGTTCTGTATTTTTTGTAATAATTGCACCCGCACCAATTAGGGTACCTTTTGCTACTTTTACCCAATGGGCTAATGTGCTATTTACACCTAGAAAACAGTTGGATTCAATTTCACAATGGCCTGAAATAACAACGTGAGAACTAATGAAATTATGAGAGTGAATGGTGCTGTGATGACCAATATGATTACCACTCCATATAATAACGTTGTCATGAATTTTCACAAAGGGCTGAATCGTATTATCTTCAAAAATAAAACAATTTTCACCGCATTTATATTGAGATAGATAAGTGCAATAGGAACTAATATAACTTACTAAATGATACCCTTTTTGTTTTGCTTCGTAAAATTTTTTTTCTCTTAAACGATTCATATCGCCGTAAGCAATAGCAATAAACATCTGAAATTCATACGGAGGAAACTTTTTTTCAATATCTTCAAATGGATAAACTGGTAATCCCTCAAACTTTTCTTCCTTTATATACTGGCTATCTACTGTAAATGCTACAACTTCGTGTGGTGAATCAATATCAAAGTAATACTTTGCTATCTGTGCAATATTCCCTGTTCCAAAAATAATAATTTTGGCCATAATTTTCCTCTCCTTTTATTTTCTTACTAAAATTGTAAATTCATAAAGTTCATAATCATGAATTAATGCTACTTTTTTGGAAAAATTTCTTTTACAATAGTCAAAAATAAACAAAGGATCTGCATAATATAAATATTCCTTCATATATTCTCTATCTGAGTATTTAGTTAGCATATTAAATGCGAAACCTTTAATAGACCTTTTATTCATTAGTTCCAAGGTAGTAAAAATGTAGAATAACCATTTCGCTTCACTATAATGTATTTTTACATTAAAAATACCACTTGCAACAACATAACCTGCTTGGTCAATTTCTTCCAGAGAGCTTATATGCCTAAAAAAAACATTTTGCTTATGTGAATATAGTTCCAAGGCCTTACTAACCATTTCCGATGACAAATCATAGCCAAAATAAGTATAATTTGAAAAATTTTTATCTAAAAAGTCTGCAAATTTCCCATATCCACATCCAATGTCTGCTACTGAGAAAGGTTCATTCATATCAAAGATTTTTGAAAGCTGCTCAAATCTTATAAATTGTCCTTTTTCGTCCTTCCAATCTACACCCTTTGGCGTCGCTCCATATTTCTTAATCTTATCTGTATAGTATTTCTCTATATTTCCTAAAATTTCTTGTAAAATTTCATCCATATATTTTATTCTATTTATTTCTACCATAGAAAATATTTTCAAGTTGTAATTTTAATTGCTCCAGGGAAAAAGTTTTTTTTATTATTTCCGAATTACTTATCAACTCCTTTTCATTAGCGATGAGGTTAAATTCTGTTTCAAAGTCATAAACCTTCACACCGAGATTCCTAAAAAGTTGATATAAAGGATTATTAATCCTATCCAAAAATATCTTTTTTCCCAGTCCCAAAATTTGGATAATATTTCCCATCGCTTGTGACCTATTGTGGAAAAATATCGCAATATCTATATTAAAGATTATATTAAGATATTGCTCAAAAGGTAGAAATTCGACTATAGGATAAAATTTATTACTGAATTCCCTTCGTCCAACCTCAAATATCCTCTTTCTATATTCATCATTTCCATAGGATAATGGAACTATCAATCTTATATTGTCATCCTTAAATCTTTTTAGTTTATCGAATACAAGCTCATGCCTATTGGTTTCTGTAGCTGAATTGCCAACCAAAATCCAAATGTCGTGCTTATTAGCTCTCTTACATCCTCCGTACTTATTTTCATCAAAAACATTATTTAAATAAGAAAAACACCTGTGATGTATAGGATTTGCACCGTAGCTTTTTCTGATATATTCCACATCACCATCGGAATAGGTGATAATATGTCTTATATTTTTGATTACCATCTTTTTTGTGAAACTTTGTTCTTCTGGAAAATAAAAATCTCCGCCCCATATAACCCAATATACCTTGTCTAATATCGATTGTGGCATTTGGTTTAAGAAATTTACTACCTCTTCAAAAAACAAGCCATGAATGATTATCCTTTTTGCTATACTTATATAAGGTATTATATGGAAAAATTTGTTTATTGTGTCGAACATTATAACATTTTTGCTTGTGGGATTGTATTCCAATTCGTTCATTGCCTTCCCATAAATCACAAATAGGTGTTCCTCTATTGGGAAGTTTTGGTTGATAAAATCAATAAATGATGGAATGAATTTATCCAAAAACATTATGTGCAAATTTAAATTGTTTGTATCTATCATCCCAATAAATACACCTATTTCAAAAAACTATTAAAATAGTTAGTAAAGAAAGGCAAAAATTATACCAGATTCAAAGGGGTTTTCTTACTTAAAATACTTCTGAAAAATGCGGGCGGAGGTTTGGCGGATGACATTTTCTTCGTTGTAGTATCCGCTTTCGATTTTGTTCTTCACATTTAGCATTTTTTGGGCGTTGGGGGAGATGTCGAGTTTATCGGTTGGCTTCGCAGTTTGGGTTGTTTTTTCGTTCTGTTGAACATTGGGCTTAGGTTCTGTTTTAACACCCGTCGTGGAAATGTGTTGAATATTACCTTTGTCGATACCTTTTATGTTCATAGCTCCCTCTTCTTGTATAATAGTAATTTCTTTTGTTTATTCAAATCTTTAACTTTATCGGAATGCAATTTCATATTTTTTTCTATAATTTCCAAATTAATTTTTTCTTGGTCCATAATTTTTTTTATTCTGTTTAGCCAGCGGTTATGGTTGTTGCGAAAATGAACATCGAGAGTTTCATCTTTTGTAATTTCTGAGAAAAGGCTAAACAATGGTTCTCTGGCATTTAGAATTTGAATTATTTTATCGATTTTCTTTTCAAAGTCTTCAGAGTTGTTAAGCAAATCTGTTATCGAAATTGTGGTCTTTTCGATTTCGGAGATTACCTTTTCAACTTGTTCAGGACTAAACTTTTGCGTTTGCAACATTTTTATCCTCGAGTGTGGAGGCTACATATCGAGCAATTTTCAAAGCGACATCGGGCGGAATTTGTTGAACAACTTCCTTTGTTTCTGTGTTGATAAGTTTAAAAATCATCTTTTTAGTAACTTCGTCGCGAGTGAATTGAACCATCAAAGATTCATCGGCAATAATTTCTTGCAATCGTCGAGCAATCTTATCGTAATCCACTTTTTTATTAGGTTCTTTAATGTCCTGTTGGCTAATATTCTTCACAAAATTGTTGAAATTTTCCAAGCCTTTCTGATTGGATTGAGCTTGATTAGAAGGTTCAACAGGTTTGTTGGCATTAACCGATAATCGGTATTCAGGCAAATTAGTTTGTAATTCGTTAACTGGTGGCCCTTCAATTGGGGTAATCATATCTGCCTCCCCTATTTATGACTAATAATTTGAGTAATAAAGATTTAACAAATAACTTGCAGAGTTTGAAAATGTTGTGTATTGGGCTTGTGCTTTAAGATATGCTTCGAGGCTTCGGAAGTATTCGTTCTTGTAGCTTTCGGCTTGCATTTCGATTTTGGCTTCGAGGTCGGTAATTCGCTTTTGCATTTCATATATTTGTTTTTGCACGTTTTGAGTTTTGTTTGTGATGTAATTAGTATCGCCCGAAAGTAACCCAACGACATTTTTAAGTTTATATACGAAGCTATCGGAGGATGTAAACAAATCGGCAACTTTTTTGTAGTCGGATTTCAATGCTTCGGTCAGCTTGGAAGTATGGGAAATCGAAAGGGTGCCGTCGGAGTTCGTTTTAATGCCAATTTCGCTTAAATATTGGGGATTGCCATTTTGGGCTGATGTTACTGCTTGCGAAGGGATTACACGGAGATTTGAAATCAGATTTCTCAACAGTGGTTCATCTTTTAACAAGTTTTTGTTGTTGTTAAGATATTGCAGAATTTCGTTGTAAGAACTAATTAAGGGATTAATAAGGTTTTGAACTGCCGAAGCGTCGACTTCAGTTGTAAGGGTAATAGGCTGGGCATTTGAGTCTTGAACTTTTAGCAAGTTGATTGTCAAGCCTTGAATTACATCGGAAAGGGAGTTTGAGCTTCGAGTTACGAAAATGCCGTTGATTTCGGCTTCCGAGTTGAGTTCATCGACTGCGGCGATTTTGTAATGTGCATACTGGTTTCCGCTTTGGGTTGGTGTTCTAACGCTTGCATTAGGGTCAACATTACCGAATCCAAGAGCGTTAAGCACCCCGCTACCATTATCATCGAAAGTGATTTTGTTATCTGCCCCGGTGTCTTTGGCTGTAATTGTGAGCCTAACGGTAGAGCTTGTATCTTTTACAACCGAAGCAGTTGCGTTAATGTCGGTTGTGTTATTTATAGCAGTTGCAATTAATTTCAGAGCATCTTCGTTTGATGTTCCGGAATTAATTGTAACTGAAACAGTCTTGCCATTAATAATGAATGTCAGGTTGGAGCCAGAGACCGAAAAAGTATTGGATGCGGTCATCTGGTCGGAGATTAACAAGTCGTTGCTTGCCAGACGATGCACTTTGATTGTATTGATACCCAGCAAGGCTTCGCCAGTGGCAGAAGCAGAAACCACCGAGGAGTCCGAAGATGTAACTTTTCGAGTAACGAAGAATGATGAGGCGCTTGCAGATGTAAATTTATCGATTTGGGACATCAAGGAGTTAATTTTAGAGCGGAGCCCGGAGAAGAAAGAACTTTTCTTTTCGAGGTTGCTTTTTCGTTCTTTCAACTGGTTAAGTTTGCCCGATTGAGTGCGTTTGTATGCTTCGACCAGCAAATCTGCTTGGGTTTGAGCAGTAGACGAAGTTGTTTGTAGCAAAGAATTTAAAGAANCGCTCAACGAATTCAANCTGGAGGTCAAATCTGCCATAAATCCCTCCTATTTTTCAATTTCAAATGCCTGGTTCCAAGCATTACGAAGTTCTTGCATAATAAATATTGCATCTTGGTATCGCTTTTGAAACACAAGGCGTTGGACATATTCGTAAAGTCTGTATAATCGAGTTGCAGTTTCTTCGTAGTCGAAATTCAATGCAGACATAAGTTCAGCCAAAACTCTGTTCATCTTGCTAACATCCTGCTTTTTGGCGCTGACAATGAATAAATCATACATTTTCAGGATAACTTTTTCTTTCGACCAAGATAAAACTTCTTGTTCGATATATTGTGGAATAAAGCCTTCTTTTTTTACACCATATGCCTTTGCTAAAGCAGGATTTTGTGCAGTTGCTGCCATATCAACCTTCGAAAATTGTGAAATAAAAATTATAAACAAAATTTATACCAAAGCCAGAAGGTTCCCTTCCTGGGAACCTCCTGGTAGTAAGATATGAAATTTCAATATTTGTTTTCATACCTTTCAGCCCGGGCTGTTACCTAAAAAGCTGCAAGAAGGCTTGCGGCTGTTGATTTGCCTGTGTCAAGGAAATCAACGAGGCTTGCAGCAAGAATTGTTGTTTAATCAACTCAAGCTGCTCTTGAGCAACATCAGCATCCTCGATGCGCGAGATTGCTGCATTATAATTAGTAATCTGGGACTTAAGCAAATCTTCGTGTGAACCAATTCTGTTCTGGATTGCGCCGAGATAGGATGCGACCTTGTTCACGTTGTCGATAGCCATTGCCAGACTGGTCAAAGTAGTGGCAATTTGCGAAGTGGCGAAAATGCCTAAGTTGGTTTCGCTAACATCGTTTAGACTTTGCAAACTGAGTCCAGAAACACCGGCGAAGTTTGTTGTGAAGCCGGCTGGCGATACAGCAGCATTTGTTGCATTGAGGTTGAAGTTGTTAGAAGCAATATTAAAGTCGGGGTTACTGGTTGTTAAATCAACACCAATGGAAAGAATGGAGTTATCCGCATAGAAACCGATTGCCCAGGTTCCAGAGTAGTCGCCCCAGAGCAACTGCTTTCCACCGAACACTGTGGAATCGACAACGAACTGGATTTGCTGGGCGAGTCGATAGGATGCCTTTGCCAGAGCCACTTTTTCTGCGGTTCCCAAAGCACCTGTCGAAGCTTGTGATGCTGCGTCTTTAATTTGAGTCAAAAGATTAGAAATGTTGTCCAATGCATCTTGGGCTATTGCAGTTACGTTCATTGCTTCGCCAGCGGCGAGCAATGCTTTTTTCAAAGCCCCGTTTCGTGCTTGCAACGCTCGTGAGGTGATATAACCTGCGACATCGTCGGCAGCGGTATTAATACGCTTGCCTGTGGAAAGTCGCAGTTGACGAAGTGCAATGTTATTGCTTGCTGCCTGCAACGCATTATATGCGTTTTCGGCAGGTGTGTTGGTGCGAATCCTCGCTCCTTGTGCAATTGCTGTTGGCATAGTGTACCTCCCTGTTTTGTTAATAATACTTTGGGCGTCCTGCCAAACACTATTTCTTCCTGTTCAATTCAATTATCGACACTTTTTTCAAAAACTTTAATTTTTTTCCAACTTTTTGTTCAGTTTTTGGTTTGATACCTTTTGAAGATTTTAATTTGTTTTGTTTTAATTTTGTTTTTATGAAAATAACCAAATTTTACATTTTGCGATTTCATCTGGCTCCTTTCCTTTTTGGAACTTTCCTTGTGGTATTTCTTTTCCTATTTCAACTTCTGATGCGAGATTTGGATAAACTTGTTGGCAAGGGATTGAGTTTTGGGGTAATTCTTCACCTTATCGTTTTGAATTTATCTTGGATGGTTGTTCTTGCTATCCCAATGGGTGTTCTGTTTTCTTCACTGATGACCTTTGGAAACTTGACTTCTACATTTGAGATTTCGGCGATGAAATCGGGAGGTATGAGTTTCTTGCAAATGATTTCTCCTGTGCTTATTTCTTCAATGATTTTGTTTGGATTTTTGCTTTGGTTCAATGACCGAATACTTCCTGAATCGAACCACCAAGCAAAGATTCTGATGATTGATATCAACAGGAAAAAGCCGACCTTTTCGCTTGAATCGGGACAATTTTCTACACAAATTGAAAATTACACCATTCTTGCACGAAAAGTTGATTCACTTTCGAATGGCTTAAGCGGAGTTACAATATATGACCTTTCCAATTCAAAGCAAACAAATATGATTTCAGCCGATTCTGGCTATGTTGTTTTTATTCCCCAAATGAATAAGCTTAGGTTTTGGCTTTTTAATGGGGAAATTCTTCAAGTTGTTCCATTTGAACAGAAAAATTACAAAAAAATCAATTTTGGAAAACTGGAAATGTTCCTCGATGCAAAAGGTTTTAATTTGGAAAGAACAAACGAGGCAATGGTTAGTCGTAGCGACCGAGAGATGAGAATTCGAGATATGCAAATTATCGTGGACGAAGCAAATAAATATATCAATGATGTTGAGGATAACATTCGTAGAAATTTAACGAAACCTTCCAGGATTTTGGCTGAAAAAAATCACACGGACACATTAGATGTCGGTGCGATCGAAGATGTGGTCAAAAGAGATATGTCCTATCTAGAAAGCCTTATTAGTTCCGAAATGTTCCGTTTGAAAGATTATGAGGCTCGAGCAAGGCAATACGAGGTTGAAATACACAAAAAGTATGCAATTCCTTTTGCTTGCGTGGTTTTTGCTTTGATAGGATGTCCATTGGGTATAATTGTTCGTAGAGGGAATTTCGGGATAAGTGCTGCTATTTCTCTTGGCTTCTACATTTTCTATTGGGCTTGTTTGATTGGTGGGGAAAAGCTTGCTGACCGTGGTTATATCTCTCCTTTTTTGAGTATGTGGGGCGGAAATATATTGATAATCCTGTTTGGCATAATAATTCTTTTAAAAGTAGCAAATGAAAATTCGCTAATTTTTAGGAAATTTGTCAATTCAATTTTAAAAAAATCTATTTAATCGGGGTTTATATGACATACAAAATTTGTGTTATTGGTACAGGCTATGTTGGATTAGTTTCTGGCACTACTTTTGCCGAAACAGGCAACGAAGTGGTTTGCGTCGATATTGACCCGGTAAAAGTGGATAAGCTGAATAAGGGTATTCCGACTATTTTTGAACCCGGCTTGGGACCGCTTCTGCAAAGAAATGTGAAAGAAGGTAGATTGCGTTTCACCACAGAGCTCGAAGAGGGCGTGCTAACAGCGTTGATAACTTTTTTCTGTTTGCCAACTCCACCAAGCGACGACGGTAGCGCCGACCTTTCGAGAATCCTTGAAGTTGCCCAAAAAGTTGCAGAAATTTTCAAGAATCATAGGATTGAAGAACCTCGGATTGTTGTCAACAAAAGTACTGTTCCTGTTGGTACAGCCGACCGCGTTAGAAAGATTTTCGACCAGGTGTATCCGGGGAATAAAGTTGAGGTTGTAAGCAATCCAGAATTTTTGCGCGAAGGTTTCGCCGTCGAAGATTCGATGAAACCCGAGCGGATTGTAATTGGAACCAGAAGCAATTTTGTTCGAGAAATAATGCAGGACCTTTACGAGCCATTTGTTCGAAGTGGTAATCCAATATACTTCTTCGATGAGCGAACTGCTGAGGTTATTAAGTATGCTGCGAATGCTTTCCTTGCCACCAAGATTTCATTTATGAATGATTTGTCTGCGTTTTGCGAGGCTGTTGGTGCCGATATTGAGAAGGTTAGGATTGGCATTGGTTCGGATAGCCGAATAGGGAAGCGATTTCTTTTTGCTGGCTTGGGTTTTGGAGGGTCTTGCTTCCCCAAAGATGTTCGAGCTTTGATACAATCCGCCGAAGAAGCAGGCACTCCGTTGTCGATAGTAAAAGCAACTTACGAAGTTAATCAAAAGCAAATCCAAAGGTTCATTGGAAAAATTCTGGCACGCTTCGATAATCAGATACAAGGCAAAAAGTTTGCACTTTGGGGATTGGCTTTCAAACCGAACACCGACGATGTTCGCGAGGCTCCCGCTTTCAAAGTCATCGATGCTTTGCTCGAAAAGGGAGCAATTTTAAATGTTTACGACCCCGAAGCGATGGAAAATACCCGAAAAGTATATGGCGTCAAAATCAATTATGCAAAAGAAATGTACGGTTGTTTGGAAGGGGCCGATGCATTAATTATTGCAACAGAATGGACTGTTTTTCGCAATCCCGACTTTAAGAAAATGAAAAGTTTAATGAAAAATCCGTTGATTTTCGATGGCAGAAATCTATTCAATCTCGAAGAGATGGAAAAAAATGGCTTTGAATATCATAGCATTGGGCGAAGAAAAGTTGAAACTTTTTGAACTCAAAGTCGTAGTTAAATGTTGTTAAGTGGAAATGAAATGAAGACCTTGGGTAAATTTTGGGGATTTTTGTTGCTTTGTTTTGTGCCAAGTAGTTGTATGGGCGTGTATGTTTGCACCGAAGGTAGCGGAGCTTTGAGCAAGCAAACAAGGGAAATACCAAAGTTCAACCGAATTTCCGTAAACATTGCTTCGAATATTTTTCTTTCCCAAGATTCAGTTACATCCGTAGTGGTCGAGACAGATGATAATCTTTTCGATTATATTCTTACAGATGTTCAAGATAAAGAATTGATTATTGATGCAGAAAAAGGGTTATGCCCCAAGAGATTGAATTTTTATATCTCAACTCCGGAAATTGAAAAAATCGAAATTAATGGTGCTGGCGACATTTATGCACAAACGCCAATTGTGGTAAATAAAATGCAAATTTTAATTGCTGGGGCTGGCGATGTTGTAATTGATAGTATCAATGCCAACAAAGTCAAAATTGAGGTTTCGGGAAGTGGCGATATTCGGCTTGGTGGATATTGTGATTCTTTTTATAGCGAAATCAATGGAAGTGGGGATATTAGAGCAATAAAGTTGGTAGCCGATAAGGCTAAAATCGAGACCAACGGTTCGGGCGATGTGTATATACAATGTCGAAACTCTCTCGAAGTAGAAGTGTCTGGAAGTGGTGATGTTTATTATCTTGGCGAGCCAAGTTTTATGAAGGTCAGCATTTCAGGTGCAGGAGAGGTGAAAAAATATAATCCTCGTTAAATATCTTGCTGTTCATCCGACGACTTGAAGCCATCGGATGAACAGCGGGAATATTATCCTTTCGTTTCCCCTTTAAAATAGTTAACATTTACGAATCGAGCTGCACGGGCATCGTCAACACGGCGGATAGGCGTATTGTGCGGAGCTGTTAAAAGTATTTCAGGATTTTTCTCTGCCTCATCGGCAATTTGTAAAAGTATTTCGGCATATTGGTCTAATCGCTCTTTTGTCTCTGTTTCGGTTGGTTCAACCAGCATAGCCTCGTGGACGATTAATGGGAAGTAAATTGTTGGAGCATAAAGCCCAAAGTCCAGAATTCTTTTTGCAATATCTTTTGTTGTAACACCAAACTTCTTTTGATTTTCGCCAGTAATAAGGAATTCGTGCATACAAAATTCTTTGAAAGGCTGATGGTATTTCCCTTTGAGTTTGCTAAGCAGATAATTTGCGTTAATTATTGCGTTTTTGCTTACTTCTTTTAATCCTTCGGTGCCATTTATCAAAATGTATGCGTAAGCACGAACGAAAACAAGGAAATTTCCAAAAAACGAATGCACTTTGCCAATTGTCTTTGGCAAATCATAATTCAAGTGATACTTTTTGCCATCGAATTCGATTTGTGGCACTGGTAAATATGGTTTCAACTTATCGTTGACACAAACAGGACCTGCACCGGGACCACCACCGCCGTGCGGTGTAGAAAATGTTTTGTGCAAATTGATATGCATACAATCGAAGCCCATATCGGCGGGATTTACAATGCCAAGAAGCGCATTAAGGTTAGCTCCGTCCAAATACATCAAGCCGCCACAGCCGTGTACTGCTTTTTCGATTTCAAGTATATTCTTTTCGAATAGCCCAACGGTATTAGGATTCGTAAGCATAAAGCCTGCAACTGTGTCGTCGCAATATTTTTTCAAATCTTCAACATTAACTCTACCATCGGAATCGGATTTAATCGATACAACTTGATAGCCCGCGATGGTTGAAGATGCAGGATTTGTTCCGTGAGCAGAGTCGGGAATTAAAATTTTGTTTCGTTTTGTATCCCCGCGGTCTAAATGGTATGCACGGAAAAGTAATATCCCAGTTAATTCTCCTTGCGAACCGGAAGCCGGTTGAAGAGTAACTCCTGTAAATCCAGTAATTTTCTTTAAACTTTCTCCAAGCTCATACATTAAACGAAGAGCACCTTGAGCAGAGTCTTCGTCGATGTGTGGATGCAAGTTAGCGAATCCATCCAACGAAGCTAGTTTTTCGTTGATTTTGGGGTTATACTTCATTGTGCAAGAGCCAAGGGGATAAACTCCGCTTTCGATGCAGTAGTTAAGCTTGGAAAGGCCAAAGAAGTGGCGCGCAACTTCGGTTTCGCTTAGCTCGGGAAGATGAAGTTCAGTTTGCCGTTTGAACTTATCGGGCAGTAAAGACTGCGAAGAATATTCTTCTAAGTCGCAAACTGGTAGGGTATATGCTTTCCTACCAGATTTACTTTTTTCGAAGACCAACTGTTCCATTTTCTTCTCCTTTATTCTTTTTTT
>RCNO01000044.1 GCA_003731685.1 Bacteroidetes/Chlorobi group bacterium MS-B_bin-24 | reverse complement strand
AAATAACTCCGCACGAATCTTTCCACTTCGGAACAGGTGGCAATGTGTCGGGCTTCTCCAAATCCGCCAACGCTGCACTCGTCGGATAGCCATAGGAATCGTAATCGCTGAAACCGTAAGAATATGCTGCAAATGGCTTTTTAGCCCTAATTTTGAAAACACCATCCTTTGGCAATGTTATAACTTTATATGCAAATTGCTTGCCGTCAACATTATAGCGATAAAGGTCATCAACTCCCGAAAACATCACATTGACTTTTTTCCAAACGAACTTTCCACTCTTAACTTCTGCAAATTCTAAGTCATCAGGAGTCATACCAAGCGAATCGGTTTGATATACTAAACCGATGTAATTTTCAGCAAATCTATCGCCACCGAAAGTTGCAGGTGTACAAAATGTAATTTCTTTCTGATATTGCTGATATGGGGTACACGCCATAACAAAGGGGTCGCTATTTGGTCGTGGATAACCATCTTCTTCAACACCGGGATTATATACTGTAACAGAGATAGGTTTATTGCCCGAAATAACAACTGGATAATGCTGATAAGGCACATCTCCGGGATTCATCCGTGTTTCGAGCCAACCATCACCTTCGAACCCAGTATTTGCTTTCAAATAAGCAAACTCTTTACCATCACGATAAATGGTTGTCCCTCTTTCCTTTGCAAAAATACGAATTATCGAAGGCTTCTTCCTTTTTGGTATTTTTGCCACATTGGGGACATGATAATCGGTACCCCAGGTGAAGGTAGGCAAATCCATTTCCACAGTATAGTCGCACGCTCGATTACCATTTGGAATATTGGTACATTGATTACCTGTTACAACGGCAACAGGCTTATTGGCAATAACTTTCGTTCCTGTAAGGTCGGAAGCTGGACCTTGAGTGGAAATAAGATAAACATCGCCCTTGTTAAGAGTTTTCTGAACCGTTTGTCCTGCTTTCAACCCACCAGCGGTTTTCGTAAAAGCATTTCCACCAATTGTAACTCGAACATTTGTTTGGTCATAAACACCAACTATTCCTACGAAGCCCGGAATATAGACACCACCAGCCTCAAACATTGGATCGACAGGATATCCAGCAGCGATATATTCTTTACCTAATGAAGATACAGGTATCAAAAGGAATCCATCACTCGTCCAATGATAGCGAACAACGACATATACCACGATTGGGTCATTAGAAAACACATGAACCCCATTTCCAATAAAAACACCATCTGGGTTTTCTCTAGTGTAATATGAGCGAGTATAACATTGACCTTCGGTTGGTGTTAAATTAAAAGCTATAACATCATTAGGGATGGTCATCTGGGTTCGATAAACTGATTTACCGGGTACTTCGACGGTTACAAGAGTTCTATATGGCGAAGTTACATAAACTTTAACAAAGTTCGCAAACCCATAGGATTCATCTTCGAGACAGGGGGGAATAGTAAACCAGAAATCTTTTCCAACATTATTTGCACCAAGCATCTTGGGAAGCATCGATTTGATGTCCTCTTCTGAATAATTTTCCCCTGCACGAACTCCAACAGCAAACGCAGAGAAAAGAACAAAAAGAAGCAATGAATTAAATATCTTTTTCATAACAACCCCCTTTATTTTTTATAAAAACATTCGTTTCAAAAAAATAAATTATAAAAATTTTTATTACCAAAAAGCAATAATGAAAAAATTCAAAAAAAGTTACAAAATTAAATCAATCCCAATTCTTTCCCAACTTTTTTAAAGACCTCAAGTATCTTTTCCAGATGTTCATCTTCGTGAGAAGCCATATAAGAAGTTCGCATCATACTCATATTTGGTGGTACTCCGGGGGGTATAAATGCGTTTACGAATACGCCATTATCGAAAAGTTTTCTCCAAAAAATAAATGATAACTCAACATCACCAATTATCACAGGAACAATTGCCGATTCATTTTCAACAATTTGGAAACCGAGTTCTTTAAATCCTTTTCTCATCTTATCGGCGTTTCGACGAAGTTTATCGACTAATTCGGGTTGCTCTTCCAAAATTTCCAATGCAGCGAGAGCAGAAGCACAAGAAGCAGGTGTGGGGCTTGCACTAAAAATAATCGCAGGGGAATGGTGTTTCAAATAATTTATAACCCTTTCTGGACCACACACGAACCCACCAAGTGAGGCAAAAGTTTTGGAAAAAGTGCTCATAGTTAAATCCGTTTCTTCCACTTTTTTCCAATAATGTGCCGTTCCTTTACCACCAGGTCCAATAACTCCAATTGCGTGAGCATCATCAACAAAAACACGGGCATTGTGTTTTTTGGCAATTTCAAGGATCAAAGGAAGGTTTACAATTTCGCCCGTAACAGAAAAAACTCCATCGGTAACGACTAATTTCCCAGCATCTTCCGGGAGTTGAGATAAAATCCTATCTAAATCTTCGTAATCATTGTGTTTATAACGAACAAACTCTGCATAACCGCCTTTGGCAAGCAAGCAACCAGCAACGATACTTGCGTGGTTCTCTTTATCTGAAATCACGTAGTCGCCTTTTTGAACAAGAGTTGAAATGACCCCAAGATTTGTTTGGAAACCAGTAGAAAAAAGCAAACAAGCTTCGTATCCAAGAAATTTAGCTAAGCGTTCTTCCAATTCGATATGTAAGTCCAAAGTACCTGTAAGATAACGAGAACCAGAACAGCCGGTTCCATACTTTTTGATAGCCTTTTCGGCTGCTTCTTTAACTTTTGGATGGGCTGTAAGCCCAAGATAATTATTGGAACCAGCCATTATGACCTTTCTGCCTTCAATTTGAACGACAGGACCTTCGTTCTCCTCTATCGGGCGAAAGTATGGATACAAGCCCTTTTGCTTTACCTCATCTGCACGAGTAAAAGCATAACACTTGTAAAAAACATCGTTCTCTGCAATTTTCAATTGAGAATCAATCATTTTATTAAACTCCTTTAAAACAATAAATTCAAATTAACAAAATTTATCTTTCAATGAATGGTCTTGCCAATTCTTTCCCATCGAATAGATTTAATCTTTTCGACTATATTAAAAAGGGGAATATTTGTATCCCAAGACATATAAATTATTAACGGAGCACCAACAACATTTTCGTAAGGGACAAAGCCCCAGTAGCGACTATCGGAACTATGGTCGCGATTGTCCCCCATCGCAAAACAATAATTCCGTTCTACAATGTAGAAATTCGTGGGTTCTCCATCAATATAAATAGAAGAGCCATCGAAAAATATATCGTGTCCTTCTTTTTTAATGAAATATTCCCACTCTTTCCAATTTTTTGCATTTAAGTAAAGAGTATCCCCTTTCCGTGGAATACGAATGGGTCCATAGTTATCTCTTGTATAACCTCTGCCGGGTGGGAAAGTTTCCCATTTGTTGTATGGCGAAAGTGGTTCGCTGTAATCATACTTTCCCGTTGGAGGTAACGGATATTCAATACCATTGACATATACTTTTTTGTTGATAATTTGAAGAGTATCGCCAGCAATAGCAATACAGCGTTTAAGGTAATATTGGAATTCTCGGGGCTTAACTTCGTCGCGGTCGCCGGGATAGACAAACACAATAACATCACCACGCTGGGGTGTTTTCGGACCCGGAAATTTTATATAAGGCAAGGGTATGTTCAAAAAAGGAATTATCTGCGGAGTCGTTGGACCATAAATAAACTTATTCACAAAAAGGAAATCGCCAGTCATAACTGTGTTTTCCATTGAACCTGTCGGAACGACAAAAGAAGCCACAAGGAAGCCATTAATTAACATTACAATAATCAATGCACTAATGATTGTTTTTGCCCAGGATAACACGGTTTCGCCAAATGTTTTTGGTTTCTTTTTCTCTTCCTTAATTCTTTTCCTGTGCTCTCGATACCAAAGCCAGGTTTTTCTAAAAAAACCTATTACTTTGGTTTCCTGTTTTTCATTGCTAATATTCTCTTTTTCTTTCATAAAAAAAACAATTGTTATTAATCATTTGAATCTATTGATAAAACCGCAAGAAATGCCTCTTGTGGTACTTCCACCTTTCCGATTTGCTTCATTCTTTTCTTGCCTTCCTTCTGCTTTTCCAAAAGCTTTCTTTTGCGGGTAACATCTCCTCCATAACATTTAGCAAGAACATTCTTTCGCAAAGGCTTAATAGAAGCACGTGCTATAACTTTCGACCCGATTGCCGCTTGTATAACAACTTCGAACAATTGCCTTGGGATTAGTTCACGCAGCTTTGAACAAATTTTCTGTCCCCAGCGATATGCTTTTGTTCTATGAACAATTGTCGAAAGAGCATCAACAGGCTCACCATTAAGCAAAATATCGAGTTTTATCAAATCTTCGGTTCGATATTCCAAAAATTCATAATCCAAAGAAGCATAACCACGAGAGACCGATTTCAACTTGTCAAAAAAATCGAAAATCACTTCGGACAATGGCAATTCAAATTCCAAATCTACACGAGTTTGCGAAAGATAAGTAGTATTTATGTGCTTACCTCTGCGCTCCATACATAATTGCATAATAGCCCCGAGGTATTCATCGGGAGTGATAATTTGTGCTTTAACAAAGGGTTCTTGAATCTCTTTAATCTGAACCGCTGGTGGCAACTGAGCTGGATTTTCGATAAAAACTTCTTCGCCGTTTGTTTTGATAATTTTATACCGAACATTTGGAACAGTAGTTACTATGTTTTGCTTAAATTCTCTCTCCAACCGTTCTTGAACAATTTCCATATGAAGAAGCCCGAGAAAACCGCACCGAAAGCCAAATCCCAGAGCCGAAGAAGTTTCGGGCTCAAAAGTTAAAGCTGCGTCGTTCAAAGAAAGTTTGGCAAGCGAATCACGAAGGTCTTCGAAATCGTCGGGGTCGGCTGGGTAAATTCCGCTAAACACCATCGGTTTGATTATTCGGAAACCGCTAATAGGCTCTTCACACAGGTTGCCTAAATGTGTTACAGTGTCGCCAACCTTGGTATCTTGAAGGTTCCTAATATTCGCAATGAAATAACCTACATTTCCAGCTTCGAGAATGCCAGTGCGATGACGTTTCAAATACAACACACCAACTTCTTCGACCTCATAGCTTTGCTGAGTTGCCATCAACAAAATCTTGTCATTTTCTTTCAAAATGCCATCGAAAATTCTAATATAAACAATAACACCTCGGTAATTATCAAAAACAGAATCAAATATTAAAGCTCGCAAAGGCTTGTTAATATCCCCCTTCGGTGGTGGAATACGATTAACAATAGCTTCCAGAATTTCGTCGATTCCAATACCATGCTTGGCAGAGCAAAAAAGAATTTCCTCCCGCTTACAGCCAATCAGGTCAACAATTTGTGTAATGACGTTTTCAAGATTGGTTTGAGCACTTGGCAAGTCGATTTTATTTATGACGGGGATAATTTCAATATCCGATTCTATTGCCATATAAAGATTGCTAATGGTTTGGGCTTCGACTCCCTGAGTAGCATCTACAACTAACAAGGCACCTTCGCAAGCAGCAAGCGAACGAGACACTTCGTAGGAAAAATCAACGTGTCCAGGTGTGTCAATTAGGTTCAACAAATACTCCTTGCCATCCTTAGCAACATAATTCATTTGGATGGCGTGAAGTTTGATAGTAATACCCCTCTCCTGTTCCAAAGGATTATCGTCCAGAATCTGGTCGAAGACCATTTCGCGGGGTGTTACTCTCCCAGTCCTTTCCAGAAGCCTGTCTGCTAATGTAGATTTACCGTGATCTATATGTGCAATAATACAAAAGTTCCGAATGTTTTCCATTAAGTTGAAACAAATAAATTACAAATTTACCAAACTTTTGGAAATTGTTTATTGAATATCCCAACGCTTAACTGAACCTAATTTATATTCGGCTTTGGATTCTCATTTTCAATTTGGTCAAGGAAAAATTTTATACTTTCCAAAATCCTGTCGACGCCAATCTCGTCAAAATTGTCTTTCGATGCAGCCGAAAACCGAATATGCGGAGATAAATTTGGTTGCCATTCAAAAATAATAGAATTTTTCTTTATATGCACAAATACTATTGGCTTTTTAAAAGCATTTGCAAAATGCACTATTGATGTATCAGGCGTGAAAACAATATCAACATATTTAATTAAGGTAATCACATTATATAAATTTGAAGATGAATATGAATAAACTCTACCATCCAACCCATTCACAATTTCCTTTAATCGCATTGAATCTACTGGATGGGAAACAAAAATTATTACAACATCGGGATATATGTTAACAATTTTTTCCGCTAACTTCCTGTAATTTTCACTTCTCCATTTCAATCGAGCTGAAATGTTGATTAGTAAATACTTTTTCCCGTGTGTTTTTTTAAAAAAATCTTCTGCAAATGTTAAACTTTCTGGTGGTATCCAAAAATTATATCTTTCTAAAAAACTTTGTTCAAACGGCAAATCAAAAATTTGACTAATATAATGCAATAAAAACTCGCTCATAGGTACTTTCCACCGAATATCAGGTCGAACAAGACTATTGAATAACTTATGATATATTTTTCTTGTTTCGTGTCCTAAGTTAATTTTAATCGCCTTTGGCTCGATTAAATTGGCTAAAATCCCTGCTTTTGTAGTTTTATGGAATACAAAATTGATAATTAGGTCAAACTTTTGTTTCCTTAATTCAAACAATGTTTTTATTAACTTTAAAACATTGTTTGGTAGAATAAATATAGAATCTGCGTATGGGTAATTTTCCAGCAAGAACTTGTTTTTCTCTGATGCCAAAACACAAATTTGAACATTAGGAAATTTCGCACGAAGGAATTCAAAACTTGGCAAAGAAACAACCATATCGCCAATTCTATCGTAACGAAAAATCAAAATTTTCTCTGTGCCATTTAAATGAATTGGAGCATCAATAATTTGGTTTTTGAAAATTTTACCCAAAAGGGAATACAAAACTTTTCGCCAGATGTCCTTCATCTTGAATCATTTGAAAAGTGGTTCAACTCCCAAAGAAATGCATATTTTAAAAAGGTAGAAAGCCAAGCACTAACACCCGCCAAAAAACCTCTAAAACCATCGAGAAACCCAAGATTAAAGAAGTACAATTTTATAAATGCAAAGAATGGATTAAACAAAAGCTTAAAAAAACTAAATTTTTTACCGAGCTCGAAGTAGGATTTTGCAGAAATTTTTGCATAGTAAACTGTTTTATCTATATGATGTCCAAGATTTTTATAGGAATAATGTATAAGATACCCTTTGAGCTTTTTGGTAGGGCAATCAACCTTTAAAGCATCATGTGGATTAATTCCCTCCCATCTTGGATTACAATCTTTGCGAACCAATCTTAATTTCCAATCAGGTTGCCAAGAAAAATGCAACAACTTACCCAAATAATATGTTTTCCGATGCAGCAAAAAACCAGCTTTCGAATTGGAATTAACGGCTTCGATTATGCTCTGTTTAAGTTCAGGCGTAACAACCTCATCGCAATCAAGTGCAAGTATCCACGGTTGTGTACATTTCTGCAGAGCAGAATTTTTTTGAGCGATGTGCCCTTGCCATTCTTCCTGAAAGACCTTAGCACCAAATTTTTTTGCAATTGCAACGGTGTTATCAGTGGAGTATGAATCGACAACCACAATCTCGCTGGCAATGTTAGCAACGGAACTCAATGTCCTTGCAATGTTTTCTTCTTCGTTGTATGAAATTAACGTTACCGACAAAGGAAGTTTAGAATCCATTGAAAATAAACAAAATAATTTACTAAATTACGATTTTTAAAATTGAAAATTTGTTAGCATTGTTTTTTTATATTTCAAAAAAAGGGTTAAATTTGACATTTGAACGATGAACAAATTATATTATTCAATTAGCGAAGTATCTCAAATAGTTGGCGAGCCACAGTATGTACTTCGATACTGGGAAAAAGAATTTCCTTTGCTAAAACCCAAAAAAAATCGAGCTGGAAATCGAATATATTCCGAAAAAGACATTGAAATAGTTCGAACCATTAAAACTTTGCTCCGCGAACAAAAACTTTCGCTCAAAGGAGCCACTTTGGAATTGGAAAAAATCTATGGCAAGAAAATAAAACTTCTCGAAAAAACGAAAACAGAAGACAAAGAGTTCTTCAAACCCAAACAAGAAAAATTCATAGACCACAAGCCAAATCTATTCGACTTCGACCAGACATATAAAATAAATTTAAAGGATATTCGACGAAATTTAATTTCAATACTTGAAATTGTCAAAAAACTTTGATTTTTTAAATTTGATTTATTTTTTAATTAATGGTTTAAATATGAGGCTAATTTTTGCTATTCTTTGTTTTTCAATTGTTTCATATTTCTCAACTTTTGCTCAGGATAATCTTTCTTATCAAATGAAAATTGTTGGGAAACACGACGACGAAGTTCTTGGCGTTTTTGTCAACGAAGCAAACACAATGGTTGCCACTTGTAGCTTGGACGAAACGATTAAGCTTTGGAGCCTACCAGATGGCAAAGAACTTCGCACTCTTCGAGGTCATCTTGGACAAGTTAACAATGTTTCTTTTTCTGGCAACGACAAATGGTTAGCCTCGGGCTCCAGCGATTTAACTGTCAGAATTTGGGATGTAAATTCCGGGGAACAATTAAAAATACTCCGAGGACATACCGACCAAGTCATTGGCGTGTATTTTAGTCAGGATGATAGTGCAAATTTCGTTGCCAGCACAAGTTTTGACAAAACTGTTAAACTTTGGGATTGGCGTCAGGGCGTCGAAATCAAAACCCTACGAGGCCATACTTCCCCAATCAATAATGTGGCATATAGTTACGATGGTAACACAATTGCTTCGTGCAGCGATGACCAAACTATTAAGATTTGGTCAACCGACCTAACATCCCAAGAACCTATTATGACATTGGTAGGACATAATGCCCCTGTGCTAAGTGTCATCTATTCCTTCGATTCCAAGAAATTGGCTTCGTGCGACCAATCGGGTGAAATTATTATTTGGGAAATGCCCAAAGGTAAATTGCTTCGCCGTATCAAAGCACACAAGGACCTAATACAGGACATCTCTTTCGCAGAAGACAACAAAACCCTTGTCAGTGCCAGCTTGGATAAAACTGTTAAGCTTTGGGATACTGATAGTGGACAAAATCTAATGACATTCGATACTGGTGTTGAAGTTTGGTCGGTCGATTTGGTTTCCGATGNTTCGATTATCATCATAGGTTGCGCCGATGGCACTGTTCGCTTCCTCACTAAATCTCAACTATCGCCTGATATTAAACCAAAAAGGGGGAAAAAATGAAACCGAAATTATTATTTATAATTTCTTTAATCCTTTGTTTGATGTTTTCCGTAAAATCTTACTCACAACTAACCGGAACAGTCGTTTCTATTAGCGGGACTGTAAAAAATGCTTTAACAAAAGAACCATTGACTGTATATGTCGTTGCCTATACCGAAGATGGCAAAAAAGTAAATGCAGCACGAAGCAATGCATCGGACAATGGTTATTATTCCCTAACCGGCTTAAAACCGGGTGCCAAATACAAAATCGTTATTGAACAGCCTCGTTACCTTAAAGAAACCTATGAACTTTATGTTCCTTATACTACAAAATACACAGAATACTCAAAAGATTTTGCCTTAATTCCTTTTTCCCAAGGAACTGCAATTCCTCTGCCAGTTCCTCCATTTGAGTTGAAGAAAACCAAACTTCGCTTTGGCATAGAATCTTTTCTGGAGCCTTTCGTTCGAGAATTCGTAAGCAACAAAAACGCCACCTTCGAAATCATTTGTTATCCCGATGCACCCGGTGAACCTACTGAAAATCTAAAATTGACAGAAGAACGCGCAAAATCTCTTATGAGCTACTTTATTTCGAAAGGTGTCGAGCCGGAAAGAATTAAAATCAAAGGGAATAGTTCAACTGACCCCCAAAATCCGCCCCCAGTGGAAAAGCGAGCCAAAGGGAAACGCTACATCGGTACCACTTACATAAAGATTCTTAATTCGTGATTAATTCTCGGAGCTATAGCTTCTCGCAAATCATTCGATAGTATTCTATCGAACGATTTATACAACTTATTTCTTTGTTGGTTTTGGGAAGATTCCAATCCAAATCGGATTCAATAAATTTAATTTTATATCTTTTGCTATTCTCAATTAGCAAGATGTGTTCTTCGTGCAACGATTTAATATCAGTTGCAAGATAAAATCTACCACCAAATTTCAACTTCTCGGCAATTTCGTTCAAAACTTCTTCATTCAAGGCTCGTCTTTTGGAATGCCGAGCCTTGGGCCAAGGGTCAGGAAATAAATAAAAAACACTTTCCAAGCTCTCGTTTTCAATAAATTGCAAGCCATTTAAAACATTATGCCAGATAACGCTTGCATTTCGTACCTTTTCTCCTTCGATAACTTGTTTCAACCACTGCACACAATTTTGCTTGATTTCAATCCCAAGAATATTCTTATTGGGGTAAAGCAATGCCATTTCGAGCAGAAACTTCCCTCTACCAGTGCCTATGTCCAACATATCGGGCTTTTTCCCATTGGCGAAAAGCTCTGCCCAATCAACTTTTTCAACTGGCACGGGATAATTTGCAGGGACTACTTTAAGTTTTGAGTATGGAACATACAAATGCGGCGCAGTGTGATGTCTGGGCCTTTTTTCGGGGAAAGGATATTTCCGAGTGAGTTCCTCGAAATTCAGTTCCATATCAGAAGACCAAACCAAACAATGCATCTATGATAAGTATCGAAGCAGCAGAAATTGTATATGCCCTGACAGTGCTGTTGCCAACACCTTCGGCACCGCCAGATGTTCTAAATCCTACATAACACGAAATCAAAGCGGTAACACCGCCAAACACCATCGACTTTACCAAACTTATATACACCTCGCTCGGTCGGAAAAATCTTTGCACCGAATCGAAAAAGGCAACGAAAGTAAAATCGTATTTAATTATCATTAAAATCAAGGCTCCAATCAATGCCACAATATTCGAAAAAACAGCAAGGAGAGGCATCATAAGAAAAGAAGCAACCACACGGGGCATTGCAAGGAATCTATCTTTATCGATTGCCATCATCTCCAATGCATCAATTTGTTCGGAAATTTGCATAGCGCCTATCTGAGCTGCCATCGCTCCCCCAACTCGTCCAGCAATTACCAAAGCAGTTAGAACAGGTGTCAATTCCGTAAATACCGCCGTAGCAATAGAGGACCCAATATAAGGGCGGGAAAGTTCAAGTAGATTGAACTTCGTGAATAAACTCGTAGCTTCGAGCGCAGCTATTGCTCCCGTGAATGAGCCAATCAGAACTACTAATGGCAGAGAATCGGAACCCACAATTGCCATTTGATACACTACTAACCTCCAATCCTTGATTATGCGAGGCAAATAGCGTACAACATTGAACATAAGATAAGTTACGCTACCAAATTCCTGAACAAATCCAATTATCTTTTTGCCTATTAACTGAAAAAACTTTGCAATCATTTCAAACAAAACTTTTAAAAAAACAAAATTACGATAAACAAGAAAAGATTTAAAAAAAAATTTGCATATTTGATTTCAATTTATTATTTTTGTGATGTGTTTTTATTTAATTATGGAGGTTTATATGAAAAACACAATCAATCAATCAATCAATACTTTTTGCCTTTCTGTTCTAATTTTATTCTTAGTGCCTATTTTCTTGCCAACTTTTAATTCATTTCTCTTCGCTAGCGACTGGGATTGTTACGACTCTTGCAACGTTGTTCCTTGGTTTTATGATGAAAGACTCAAGGACGGAAAACCATACAGTTATTTACGGGAATTTCAAGTTTTTATACCGGAAATTGGGATGAACGTCGGTGGAAGTGTTTATTTCGCCTCAAAAATCGATACTTGTTTTGGTCGAAATGAAAAAGTCATCAAAATTGATTCTGTTCGTTGTATCAATAGGAGAATTTTATATGGAATGACTTGGACCTATCACCATATCATCAAAGCAGCAATTAAAAGAATTCTTTTTGGTGAGTATGTGGATTGGGGTGATAACTTCGATAATAATCAACCAATGCAAATTAGAATTAGGATTCCTAGTTGTTTTCAGGGTATTATTGTTGTAGAAAACCGCAAAGATACGTGTTTCACTATCCGACCTTGCCCCTTTGAACTTCCTTGTTGTGATGTAACTTACACAATTATCAAAGATTCTGAATTCCCTGACTCAATAAGAATCCAAAATGTTCAAATTAATTCAGTCCCGCAAGACGACCCTTGCATACCTTATTACAATATCCCCTGCGGACCAGTTTGTGACCCCCTTGAAGAAGGAACAAGAATCCGTTGGCTTGTTTTAGATGTTCAGGAAAAAAATGATTTACAAAGTAATCTAAAAGTTCTTTATTCCAATAATTTGGTTTTCGTTGAACTTCCTAATCTCCCTTATAGAATCGAAATATTTGATTTTATGGGAAACAGCGTTTTTGCGAAATTTACTGATAAGACTCCGATTAACATCGATCTCAGCAACTTTAAAAGCGGGGTTTATTTCATAAGATTTGTTAACTTACAAAATGGGTTAACTTCATATTCAAAATTCATTAAAATCAAATAAGGTATAAAATATGGCTCGGGTAGTTATATTTATTTTAGGTTTGTTTTTAAATTGTTATCCGATGTTTTCGGTCGTCCCAAGGTTAGTGCCCGGTGTTTCAACGGGGATTCTTATCAGTTCAAGTGGGAGCGGAGATACTGTATTTATTGTAGACGATATTTTTCCTTCTTCGATAATTGCAAAAATAATAAACCCCTATTCAGGAGAATTAATAAAATTTATAAATTTATCTCAACTTCTCAAGTCAAATTATTTATCTGTCTCTAATTCTCATTTTTTAAGCAATGACGGCAGGTTAATTTACATAATCATTTTTAACAAAACCGATAGTGTTTTGTTCCTACTTTCCATTGATGTTGAAAAAGGTACACTTTCCGATTCTACAAGCCTCCGCTCCCCCGAACATTTATTTGCCGGTAAATATCCCCCTTCGAGAATTGGTATTTCTCCAAATAAACAATACTTTTATTATTTTTACGAGGATACCATTTTTGCGGTCTTCGATATTTTAAACAAAAAATATGTGCAATACTATTACAAAAATGTTCCGCATTGGGGAACTGGCGTAAGTTTTACCGCTGATTCACGGCATTTGGTTTTTCCTTTGGAAAAATCTGTTAAAATAATGGATTTCCTCAAAGACTCAGTTATTTTAGAAGTCCCAACCGGCAATAACCATCTTCACACTACAATCTTAATTACACCTGACTTATCGAAGGTTCTACGATGGTATGGTGTGGATGGAAATTTCAATATTATAGATTCTAAAAGCGGTGAGGTACTTTATGTATATCCTAATTGGACACCAAAATATTTCGGTAGTTACGCATTTAGTCCCGATTCAAAACGATTTTATATGAATGCCACTTCAAACTATTTTGCTAAAGTAACGTTGGATACCTTTTCGGTGAAAACAAAAGTAGCCGACACAAACGAAACCTATCTTGAATATGTTTTTAATTTCAATTTTGTTTATAACACTAAAAATGGCGAAGAGTATTTGGTTCCTCTGCCGCGGTCTCCTTTTGACCCGCCTTCGGTTATTCCATTATTCGACCCAAACTCAATGAAAGTAAGAAAAATTATCTCACCTTTTGTTTTCAGGTTCGAGGTCACGCTTTCCCAGTGGTTTAAAAGTCGCTTCTTCCCCTTGCGGAGCAATCTTTTCGTGGCTGGCAATTATGTTTACGAGTACAAAAACGGAGAATTTAATTTTGTAACAAAAATACCCGCTGTAGATTTCAAATTTGCTTTCGATAGATTCTACCTTGTTTTCTCTGATTCAATGTGGAAAGTAATTGATATTTTTGGCAACTTTGTGCATAAGTCCTTTGTTATAAACGATAACACCCTAACTGGCTCTTCAATCGAAAAAATCACCGATGCTCTTGAGTTTGCTCTGCTCAAAAAGTCCTCTAAAACTTCAACAAGCTTTTATCTTTACGACATCGCAAACTCCAAGATAAAAAAGCAATGGAATTTCAATACAACGAAGCCAGTTTTTCAATTATCTCGTTTTGGTAACTATGCTTTTTATATTGATTCACTTAGCCAATTAGTTATTGAAAACATTAATCAGGACAAAATCATTTACAGCAAACAAATCCAAAACGACAGTTTGCTTGTGACTTCATTTTCTTTCGATGAATCTCATTTCTACTACGGTTTTAAGGGCAAACCATTTGTTGTTATTAAACTTGCACCTGAACCAGAAGTAATATCCCTCGACAATTTTGTTTGTACAAATCCATTGGTATTTATTTCTAATGATAATCTTTATATGACTGGCTATTCCGACTCTGCTCAAACCCACTTTGTTGTTTACGACATAAACAATAAGCGAATTATCGATGAATACCAAGAAACCATTGATGTAAGCAAAAAAGTATTTGGACTACTTTTCCCTGCTGGGAATATTTTCGTTTCCGCTACCGAATTGTATAATTTTTACTTCTACGACCTATCTAATTATATTTCAAAAGTGAAAGATGATAATAACATTTCAAACATTACACCTCTAACGGTTAAATTCGAGAATGATAAACTGTTCCTTATCTCCAATCGGGAATTTAACTCTGCAAATATTGTTGTTTTCAATTTACTTGGCGAGCCAGTTCAAAGCTGGAAATCCACTAATATTGCCATTGGTGTGAATGAATTATCTTTCGACCGTAAACTTCCACCTGGAGTTTATTTCCTTATTTTATTCGACAAAACAACAGCACATAATACAAAATTCATAATCAATTAAAAAAAGAAGGAAATTGCTCATTAAAATCTAAACTATCTTTGAACTTTAAAAATTTATCACAATTTGCTCTATTGATGGGAAAATTTATGAGTTTCCTCAAAAAGCTTTTTAGACATCGGATGTTTCGCAAACATCCGATGTCTTTTAGTAATGAATCCCGTTAGTTTCACGAACACGAGATTTCGGTCAAGTGACCAAATAATGTAATATTTTTTAGGGGCGAATAATTATTCGCCCCTACAACAAAACACAATACCCAACCATTTCCACGACATCATCAACATCGTAGGGAAAGACCTAGGTATCTGCTCCGAAAATGCTTTGAGGGATTAAATTGAGTAGTTAATAGAATTAATTAACTTGTTTTCTCCTGCTAACCTTGTGAATTTCTTTTGAAATTCAAGAGTTTGAAATATTGTTTATTTAAAAAATATTTTCCAATTTGCAATTCTTTATTTTGATAAGTTTAATAATTCTGGTGCAGAAATGGGATTAACTAAAAGACCTTTTGCAGAACCCTACAAAATTAAAGTCGTTGAGCTCGTCAAAATGACCACTCGGGAATACCGACTTGAAAAAATCAAAGAAGCTGGTTACAACACATTTCTTCTTCGCTCCGAAGATGTTTACATCGACCTTTTGACCGACAGCGGAACAAACGCAATGAGTGATTACCAATGGGCTGGAATGATGCTCGGCGACGAAGCCTACGCTGGCTCAAAGAATTTCTACTATCTGGAAGCAAATGTCCAGAAATACTACGGGTACAAATATGTTGTTCCAACTCATCAGGGCAGAGGGGCTGAACACCTTCTATCGAAAACATTGATAAAGCCCGGCGACTTTATTCCCGGAAATATGTATTTCACAACCACCCGACTCCATCAGGAGCTTGCCGGTGGCACCTTCGTCGATGTCATCATCGACGAAGCACACGACTCAGCCGCTTGGCATCCATTCAAAGGGAACGTCGATTTACAAAAGTTCGAGGATTTAATTAAAAAAGTAGGGCCCGAAAAAATTCCCTACATTACAATTGGTGCCCCTGTTAATATGGCTGGAGGCCAACCTGTTTCGATGGAGAATATCAAGGCAACCAGCGAACTTGCCCACCGTTACGGAATCAAAGTAGTTTTGGATGCAACTCGTGCAGTCGAAAACGCTTACTTTATTCAACAAAGGGAACCCGGCTACCAAAGCAAAACAGTTGCCGAAATCTTAAAAGAATTCTGTTCCTACACCGATGCTTGCACGATGAGCGGCAAAAAAGATTTATATGTTAACATCGGAGGTTTCGTCGCTTGCAACGACCCCGACCTGTTCGAAGAACTCCGCAACCTCGTGGTCGTCTACGAAGGCTTGCATACATACGGAGGTTTAGCTGGACGCGACCTTGAAGCAATGGCTCGCGGTATCGAAGAAGCCGTTAAAGACGAAAACATAAGCTTCCGTGTCAAGCAAGTCGAATATCTTGGGAACTTGCTACTCGAAGAAGATATACCGATTGTTGTACCAATTGGTGGTCATGCAATTTTCCTCGATGCAAAACGATTTTACCCGCGTATTCCCCAGAACCAGTTCCCTGCCCAAAGGCTTGCAGCCGATTTATATGTCGAATCTGGTGTTCGTTCGATGGAACGAGGCATTGTTTCTGCCGGAAGGAACAAAGTTACAGGCGACCACAACTATCCTAAACTTGAATTAGTTAGGTTGACAATACCGCGAAGAGTATATACCCAATCCCATCTCGATGTCGTTGCCTGGTCTGTGATGGAACTTTACCAGAATCGCGAAAAGGCAAAAGGCTTAAAAATGGTCTTCGAGCCAAAGTATCTAAGGTTCTTCCAAGCGAGATTCGAACCGATAGAGTAAATCTAATTCGGAAAACACCTAAAAGCAAAGAGGTTGCCAGAAATGTGCAGCCTCTTTGTTATTTTCTTCTGAAAGCTTTTTTAGTAAGGCTGAACAAAAATTCCTTTTCTTTCGCTCCAAATATCCCGAAAAAGAATGGAGCAACAATGTAAAATAAAAGAGCGAATAATCGAACAATAAAACGCAACTGCAGTTCAATATTCTTTGTCAAAATATTTATCAAAAGAAAAACAGAAACCAAAATTAACCCAAGAGAAATAATTTTTTTCCATTCGTATCGGATTGGATAGAATTTTTGAGAATAATAATAAATAATCACTGCCGAAACTAAATAAGCCCAAAAGGTTGCCCAAGCTGCCCCACGATAACCCATCAACGGAATAGTCAAAAAGTTTAAAATTATGTTGAGATTGCAGAAATACCAACAGCAACGGGCAGGTATTGTGTCTTCTTTTCGATATTTATCCCCGCATTGAAATTGATGTAAAAGCCATTGAAAATGTAACCAAACATAACAATAGGGATAATGTCCATTCCCTGCCAGTACGTAGGTTCGATGAAACGACCACCAAAGAAAGGCAAACGAACCAAGAACTCAATAAAAAACGCAGTTGCCAGAAAAACAATGCCAGAAGTATAAACAAAATAAGTAAAGATTCGTGAGAAAAGTTCTTTGGCATCTTGCTTTCAAAATTAGACAGATAAAATGGTCGCCAAGCATAATCATACATTGCAACAAACAACATCATCGGAATAGCAAGTCGGTAATTTACCATATAAATTCCAACTTGGTTTGAATCTGTAAGGAATTTCAAAATTGGACGGTCAACAACTTGAAGAATAATTCCAGAAAATGTTGCAGGTATGGTAGGTAATCCGAATTTCAGCATATCTTTGAACAACTTGCTATCGAGGGAGAACGTTAAATGCTTTGCTATTATTGGAATAAACAGCAAGACCCCCACAACGTTAGCAATCAATTGGGCATAAAAAACCCCTTTTATACCAGTTTTCATTACAACAACAAACCAAATATTCAAGGCAACAGCAATTACAATCAAAGAAAATCGAATTAAAGAAAATTTAGCCACTTGCCTTGTCATTCGCAAATATGCGTAGGGAATTACCATCAAACAATCGGTGAGCGGAACTAAAACAGCAAGCCTAACTAAAAATACTTGGTCAGGTAAGTTCGTTAAATAGCGAGCATAACTTGGCGACAAAATCCAAAGTGCAACAGAAACAAAAAACGAAATTGTCAATATCGTTAGATAAGAATATGTAAAAGCAATTTTGCTTTGCTGGAAATTACTCTGCGAATAAAAACGGAAATAAGATAAGTCCATCCCAAAAGCATAAATTACATTTACAAAAGCAATCAAAGCGAAGAAATTACCGACATCGCCAACTTCTTCGACAGACAAGTAATTCGTATAAAAGGGAGTTAAAAGAAATGTTAGGAACCTACCAATAAGAATAAAAATTCCATAGGTTAAAGTATCGCCTGCAAGCGTTAGAATTCTGCTTTTCATTTGGCAAAATAAAAATAATTCAAAAATAAGAAATAAA
>RCNO01000043.1 GCA_003731685.1 Bacteroidetes/Chlorobi group bacterium MS-B_bin-24 | reverse complement strand
ATAAAGAAATTTAATTTTTCGTAATTTTAACAAAAATAATAGGTTGCAGGGATGAAAGAATTAACTAAAAAAGTTGAGCAGTTAGAGTATGAGTTTACAGATAAACAAGTAAGTCCGTGGGAAAGATTAAGATTAATATCAGTATTGTTTACGTTGAAAATATCGATAATTTTTCTCCCCTTTGGATGTCTCTAATGCATAATTCGGGTTTAAGAAAGTTACCACAAATTTAGTTTAATGATTTTAGCATATTGGTTATTTGTTTTTGAGCCCAATATAATATTGAAAATTTATTCTTGGTAATTACTCAAAATATTCCACCCTATATTCATCAATGTTACGTAGGGGCAAATTATTATTTGCACCCACAAGATGTTAAATTATTTTGACGCTTGACCGAAAACACTCATTCGTGAGCCTATAGGAATTCATTACAAAAAGACATCGGATGTTTGTTAAACATCCGATGTCTGAAAAATTGACAAGGTCTTGCAGTGGCGAACTTGTGTGTTCGCCCCGTGTTCCTATGTCTTTGCCACTAATGCTACACCCTAAAACGATATGTTTTGTTGGGTATGATGGTATGTTTTATGGGCAATTCAAAAATTTATCAAAGAATAAAGCAAATTAAAATTTTAGAGTTCAGATATAGTGTGGATTGTATCGAGTAATTACCTTCAAAAAAAATTAGATTTTGGCAGGGCAAAGAAACAAATTTTATACCATAATTTCGAATTTTATAAATTTTTTACATTCTTTTATTATTTTTGTAAATGCTATTGAACATTTTGGGGTTTGAATGCCATTGCTTAACGGAGTGCTGTATAGTATAAATGACTTGATGTCGCCTTTTAAGTGCAATGTTGAAATTTGCAAAGGCGCCTGTTGCTTTATCGAAGGGGAGTTCGGGGCACCACTTAAACCTTCGGAAGTGAAGATAATCGAGCAATCCCTCCCGGTAATTTGGGACCTACTTCCCGAAACTTCGAAAAATGTGATTAAAAGCAAAGGTTGGCTGATTAAAAGCAACGGAAAACTTTATACAAATGTCGTGAATAACAAAGAATGTGTTTTCGCCTTTTTTGAAAACCAAATTGCACGGTGTGCATTCGAAAAGGCTTTTCTGGAGCGCAAGATTACTTTTCGCAAACCTATTTCTTGCCATCTTTTTCCTTTACGCGAATACTCTTTCTTTTTCACTGAACTTGTATATGTGAAAATTCCCGAATGCCAAACTGCAATTGAGAATGGCGAAAAAACTTCAACACCGCTCATTCGCTCCGTTCAAGATGCTTTAATTCGTAGATTTGGAACCCAATGGTTCAATAATCTCGAACGCTCTTTGCCAAAACTTGAACATATTAATCAAGATATTCTTTCGAGAGGTGGAAAATGAAGCTGAGACCGACATTATCAACAACGGTAAGTTTATCGCAAACCTTAACACCACAACAGATTCAATATCTAAAACTTTTGCAGATGCCAATTCAACAATTAGAACAAAAAATTGAAGAGGAAATATCGGAAAATCCGCTTCTCGAAACCGTCGAAGGTGGGGAAAATATCGAATACGACACAGTTGGCTTGGATTCCGAAAGTCAAGAAGACAATTTCACCGCCGAACCCATAACCTACGAAGAAACAACTTACGAACCTGCTCCAAAGAACATCGACGAACCGAAAGACCCCTTTGAATTTTACCGAAGATTGTGGGCAGAAGATGAGCTCGCTGCCCGAAAGTATAATTTCGACAATTACGACGACGAGGAAAGCGAACCTTTCCCCATCCGCAGCAATGTTTCTTTTATCGAGAATATGGTTCAACAGCTTAGACTTCAACCACTGAAAGAAGAAGAACTTATCCTTGGCGAGCATATCCTTTGGAATGTCGACTCAGATGGATATTTAAGAACTCCACTGGAAGAAATTGTAGACGACACAAATGAATACATTTTGGAAAAGAACCTCGAAAGGGAAAGGGCAAAAATTCCCGCTATTAACTCCGAGAATCCTGCTACCCAATTTATGATTGAACCCGAATCGAAAGTTATGGTCGAGCAAGTTTTGAATAACAACGGGAGCAAACTTCTCGCTCCCGTTACTTTGGATGATGCCGAAAGGGTTCTGAAAATTATCCAATCGCTCGACCCACCGGGTGTTGCTTCCCGAGACCTTCGAGAATGCTTAATAGCCCAAACTCTGGCATATCCCGTAGATACTCCGGGAAGAAACGAGGCACTAAAAATACTTACAGAAGCCTATGAACCTTTAACCAAGAAACACTTCCAGACTATTCAGAAAATGTTGGATTTGACCCCAGAGCAAATTAAACTTGCTCTGAATTTCATCAAAAAGCTAAATCCAAAGCCCGGCGGAGACGATACCGCACCGGAACTCAATTCCGTCATTCCCGATTTTATTATCGAAAAGGATTACGAAACAGGAGAGTTGATGGTTGTGTTGAACGAAAGCACTATTCCCGCCCTCCGAATTAGCAAGACTTACGAGCAAATGCGAAAAGAAGCTCAACGAAGGAAAGAAAAAGAAGCTACTGCTTGGCTCAAAGCAAAATACGACGATGCTAAATTTTTGATACAAGCTCTATCGCAACGAAGAGCAACAATGCTGAAAGTTATGACCGCTATTGCACAAAGACAAAAAGATTTCTTTAAATATGGACCTTCTGCTTTGAAGCCTTTGATTTACAAGGATATTAGCGAGGATACCGGTCTCGATGTTGCCACCGTGTGTAGAATTGTCAACAACAAATTTGTTCAAACAGATTTTGGCACTTTCGAATTAAAATACTTTTTCAGCGAGTCGCTCCCAACCGACGATGGCGAAGAAGTCTCGACAAAAGTAATTAAGCAAGTAATAAAAGAAATAATCNATAACGAACCAAAAGACCAACCATACAGCGATGAAAAAATAGTCGAAGAATTAAAGAAACGCGGCTACAACGTGGCTCGCCGAACAGTGGCAAAATATCGTGAGCAAATGAAAATTCCTGTTGCTCGTCTTCGAAAAGAGTTTTAAAATTATTCACATTGAATATGCTCGAAATTCAAGACTGGGGTTTGATAGATTATCTTGAAGCTTGGGAACGCCAAAAACAAATAGCAAGCGATATAATCAAAAACAGGAACCGAAATTTTTTTGTGGTTTGTGAACACCCCACGGTAATTACCGTTGGACGCGCAGGCAAACAAGAAAATATTCTCCTCCCCACAAAATTTCTTGAATCCAAAGGAATCAAAGTAGTGTATAACGATAGAGGGGGGGATGTAACACTGCACAACCCCGGGCAATTGGTTGGTTACCCAATATTCAATTTATATGATTACAAAACCGATTTGCATTGGTTTCTCCGCGAAATTGAAAATGCAATAATTGAATTACTTGCTTCGTTTAATATTATGGGCGAACGAGTTGAAGGATTGACTGGAGTATGGATAGAGCGAGAAAGGAAGATATGTGCTATTGGACTTCACTGCTCGCAATGGGTAACATCGCATGGTTTCGCCCTGAACGTTTGCAACAATTTGGACGAATTCAATTACATAGTGCCTTGTGGAATACAGAACAAAGGAATAACATCGATTTCGAAAGAACTTGGCACAGAAATTGATTTTACTATTGTGAAGCAAAAGTGCATAGGGGTCTTTGAAAAAAGGTTTTAAAAATTTTGGGGAAAAATTTGGAAAATTCAAAAAAAGTTTGTAATTTTGTAACCCCAAAGAAAGGAATCTTTGACAAGCGGGAATAGCTCAGTTGGTAGAGCACAACCTTGCCAAGGTTGGGGTCGCGGGTTCGAGCCCCGTTTCCCGCTCAGCGGAATCCCCAGCCGCTACTTCCTCGTTATGCTGCATGCCTTGCTATCACTCCCCCCGATGGCAAGGCTTTTTTATTTTTTTATTTTCTTATTTTTGTTTTCACTTTTTTGTGGTTTATGAAAAAAATTTACATTTACGAAAACGCATCGAAACCACAGGCAATTCAGTGTGCTGAATATGCCGCCCGAAAATTGCTTAAAATGGATGTGGAATGCTATGCAAAGGATGAGTTCCTCGAAAAAATCGACCCTGAACTCGCCAAACAATTCCATAGAATAAAAGAGAACGAACTTGAAAGAATTATCGATGTTTTGATTTCCTTCGGCGGCGATGGAACTATGCTTTCCGCTGCAAACCTTTTGCTCAAATTGAACATTCCAATTATGGGTGTCAATGTTGGAAAACTGGGCTTCCTCGCTGAATACTCAATTGCTGACCTCGACAAGGCTTTAATCGATTTAGTCGAAGGAAATTTTAGAATCGTCGAGCGAAGCGTTCTCGAAGCCAATGTCAAAGGCAGTATTTACTATGCGCTCAACGATATGGTTGTCGAAAAACGTGGCTCTTCGCGGATGATTACAATTTCGGCATATACCAACGAGCATTATATCGGTGATTACCGTGGCGACGGATTAATTGTTACAACACCAACGGGGTCGACTGCCTACTCGCTTTCCTGCGGTGGACCAATTCTTTCACCTTCTGCTAAGGTTATTTGCCTAACACCAATTGCACCGCATTCATTAACTTATCGCTCGCTGGTTTTACCCGATACAAACGAAATCGACCTTGTGGTTTTCTCTCCAACGGGCGAAGCAAATTTCGTTGCCGACGGCAGAACGACAGTGCAAATATTCAACAACGAAACAATTCACATAAAAAAATCCGATTACGTTGTCAAACTAATTAAACCAGTCAATAGCACGTACTACGATTTGCTTCGTAAAAAGCTTCTTTGGGCTGCAAATGTGATTGATGAACCCACCAAATGTGAGAAAAACGAGAAACCATAATGGAGCCATCGTCATTTTTTCATTGGAATGGTAGCCCCGAAATTTTCAAAATTGGTAGTCTTGCAATCCGATGGTACGGTGTCCTCTTTGCATTAGGCTTTGTAATTGGCTACCAAATTATGGATTATATCTTTAAACGAGAGAACAAGCCAACAAAAGCTCTCGAAAGCCTTGTTTTCTATGTGATTATTGGAACGATTGTCGGGGCAAGGCTTGGCCATTGCTTTTTTTACGAACCTGATTACTACTTAAAAAATCCCTTGGAAATTCTTATGGTTTGGCACGGTGGATTGGCAAGCCACGGCGGTGCGATTGGTGTTTTGCTTGCCCTTTGGCTTTTCGCACGAAAGAATCCGAAAATAAAACTCCTTTGGCTTTTGGACAGAATTGTTATCCCCACAGCTCTTGCTGCATCTTTCATTCGCATAGGTAATTTTTTCAACCACGAAATTATTGGGAAACCAACCAACCTGCCTTGGGCAATTATTTTCAACATATATCGTGGCGGGGAAATAGTCGGAACCACTCCGCCTGTCCACCCATCTCAACTTTACGAAGCAATTGCCTATTTGCTCATATTCATCTTGCTTTTCATTCTTTATAAAAAAAGAATCTGGCAAAACGAAGGTGTTCCCTTCGGGCTATTCTTTGTTCTCGTCTTCGTCGCCCGTTTTTTAATTGAATTCACCAAGGCTCCGCAAGCCGAATTCGAAAAATTTCTACCTTTGAGTATGGGACAAATTTTGAGCATACCGTTTATTCTCGCCGGTCTTTATTTCATTATTCGGGGACTAAAAAGAACAACTCCAAGCGAAAGCAAGACATAAGAAGACATTACCCTAACTGGATTCATTTCGAAAGACATCGGATGTTTTTTGAAACATCCGATGTCTGGGAATCCACTTGTTCGATGAAATGCGTCGGGAACAAACAGCGTTCGCCTTGCCAAAAGACATCGGATGTTTGTGAAACATCCGATGTCTGGAATCCCCTTGTTCGATGAAATGCGTCGGGAACAAATAGCCCTCTCCTTGTCCAAAAATACATCGGATGTTTGTGAAACATCCGATGTCTGGAAATCTTGTAGGGGCGACCGGCCGGTCGCTCCTACCTACGTAACACAGGGTAAAGGTTCGAACGGGCAGGAACAAGGTGGGAAAATTATTCGCCCCTACGAGAAATTATAATCCCAAAACCGATTTCGTTTCACCAAACGGAATTTATTACAGTTAGACATCGGATGTCTGCCAGACATCCGATGTCTGGGATTCCACTTCTTCGATGAAATGCGTCGGGAACAAATAGCGTTCGCCTTGCCAAAAAGACATCGGATGTTTTTTGAAACATCCGATGTCTGGAAATCTTGTAGGGGCATATGTGTTTGCCACAATATAATGTCATCTATGTTGCCAACAATGCAGGGGCGGATGGCTGATCGCCCCAACAAAACAATCGAGAAAAGTTTGATTTAATGATTCACTCTTGCAGGGGTGAAAGCAATCGAGTAATCCCCTATTTTTAAAATCAGAAAAAAGTAATTTAGTAAAATGGATTTTCAGAAAATCTTTAACCCTTAAACTTAGTATGCAAAATTTTCTTTAAACAACTTCAAATCAAGTTACTAGAATTGCTTGCAACCGACTAAAATTTGCCGTAATATTGAATGGAAATATTGCGTTCAGCAGGTTTGCCATTACGAAAATTTCCAAGCAAATCTTTTAAAATTATTCCAATTTTAACATTTGGATTCACAAGGAAAACAAGGGAAAAATTCAACAAACCCTTGCTTTGCATTACTTCTGTGGTTTTCTCATCTAAATTTGAATTAAACTCCAAGTTTAACTGTAAATAATTCATTACGGATTGAGCAACCCCAGCATAAATATTCACATTTCGCTCCGATGGTTTAGGTTCAAAGGAATAATTCATCCCCAAGTGGAAATCCACAATTCCAAGGAAATTTTTAAAGCCTTTGCTTGCAACAAGGAAAATACCGGGCGAATATGTTTGAAACCGCTGCAGTCGGGAGTCGTAATATCCATACCCCTGCGTCGAAATTCCCAAAGCCAGCGCTGGGAAAGTGGTTTTCTCGTCGAGGAAACGAAATGAAAGATGAACTGCGGGAAGCTTTTGAAAAGTTGCTTCGCCCGAGCCAACAATGTTCGTTCCCCCAAACGATATCCCAAGCATAAAATTTGTAAAAGGGGCGAAAAGGAAACCTAAACGCATTCCGCCATTCGCAAAAAAATTTGATTGAATTGCATAAGTGCCCTTCGACAAAATCCCCGCGGTTGGCAACTCCACAATTTCAATTGGTTCAGCAGATTTGCTGTTTTCGGGGAAAAAGTGGAACAAAAGCAAAAAAACAAAAAAAACAATGCTACTTCTTCTTCTTACTTTCTTCTTCATCAGCCGAATTATATCCTTTTGTGGTTGGAACATTGGATTTCTGCTCAGAAATTGTAATTTCAACACGGCGATTTTTCGCTTTATTTTCGGGAGTAGTGTTATCGGCAACTGGACGCTGGTCTGCAAAGCCCCGAACAACGATAGAACGCTCGGGAACACCTTTTTCAATCAAAAGATAAGCAACATTTACTGCCCGAGCAACAGAAAGATGCCAATTCGACGGATAGCGAAAATTCCGAATCGGGTCGCTATCGGTGTGACCATCGACTGCAACTTCTTGGTCTTCGGCTAAACCTCGTAGCGAATTGCTTATTTTTTCGAGAATTGCTACACCTTCGGGCTCGATTTCGGCTTTTCCTGATTTAAAAAGTAATTTTTCGGGCAAAGTGATTATAACATTTTGCCCGCGAGTTACAATCGAAATTTCGCCTTGCTTTATGTAGGCTTCAAGCGACTTTTGAACATCGGACTGAATCTCTTGTAAACTTCGCCTATTGGGAAAAGGCAATACAGGCTCGGGTATTCCCCGCTTCACCCCTTGAAATGGACTTAGCCCCGTGCCGTGGGCTTCTTCACCCTTCTGTGGCTTAAAATAATCGGCAAAGGCTTTGGCAAACTCCTTATATCTTTCCTCATCAACTCGGGAACTTACATATAAAATAACAAATAGACCAAGAAGCAGAGTTACTAAATCCGCATAAGTAATTAAATACCTATCGGGGCTTGTTCGGCTCGATACGTCCTCTTTTATTGTCTTTTTGAACATATCTACTTTATGACAATTATTTTTTCATACACCAAATTTTTTCCACCAGAAGAAATTACAACAAAATACATACCAGAATTTAATTTCGAAGTGTCGAATGTCAAAACCTTTGCCTCTCCTTTTGCTATTACATCAAAAGAAGCCTCTTCGATTATACATCCCAAAGAATTATGAATCTCCAATTTCACATTGCTTAAATCTTCGTAAGGTTGCATTGAGAAAATAATCATCGAAACGGCAGGATTGGGATAAGCTCTAAATTCCAATTCCTTTGAACTATTTCCTTTGGAAATAACTTCTCGGTCAACACCCAAGACCAAATCGAATCCAGCAATTTTATAAATGCTTCCATTATAATCAGTAATCCACAAATTCTTGTCTCGTGGGTCAAACTCAATCCCGCGGGCGTTAATTAGCCCAGTCATTGTTTGTAACGGAATACGGGCAACTTCGCGGGTCAAATCATTTTTATCAATTTTAATGACAACAGCCTCGGTCAATGAACCACCATTGGGGAAATAAGTTCCTACTTGATAAACATACTGCTGGCGGTCGTATGCTAAACCTCGCGGACCATAGGTCTTTGAGTAAGGATTTGGATAGCTTGCCTCGACCGACCCATTCTGCGGATTCACAACCATCAACATCTGCCTTCCATATTGGTCTTTTTTGTCCCTATCGCCTATGAGCAATTTCCCATCGAAAACTTCAATCCCAATAGGATAAACGTTTGCAGGCGATGCGAACTGGCGAATCAGAGTGCCATTCGTATCGAGGACCAATACCATTCCACCGTTCCCGCTGGTACTGTTCATCCTATGAACATAAATCAAATTGTTTTCCCTGTCGTAAGCAATGTCCGTAAAAAGACTATCTCCGGGAAGTTTCACACTTTTCTCTCTGGCATAAGTATTTGCATTTAATTTAACAAGTTGATTGGAATTAAAACTGGTTGTCCAAAGACCATCTTTCCCATCATAAGCAATTCCGTATGGAATGAAATTCACCCCAGTCGAAGTCAAAATCGAGCCTTTTTCGATAAGGGAAATCTTGAAAGTATTCGAGATTTTGGTTTGTTCGGGCTTAGAAATAGAAGTTATCCGAACTCGTGCGAAGTCGGTCTCAACATTCGGCAAAGTCCACATCAGCGGCGAGGATGCAACATTATCGGCGATAAGGCGCCATTTGTTGCCATCATCTACAGAATACTCAACTCGCACCGGAGGGACAAATCCATACCAAGAAATTAATTGCTGCGTGGAACTTATAAAAATCTCACCTCCGCTTGGAGAAGTAATTTCGTAACTGGTAATTAAATCAATTGGAACGGATGCCTCCCAAATTCCTCGTCCGTGAGTGGAAACACGCAACGGAATTGTTTGCGAAGTTAACGAATACTTGCAGAATTTCATATCCGTTACTGGGCTACGAGGGAGATTACGCCCGAATGGGAACCAATTCGCTCCACCGTCGTAAGATGCAAAAACTCCAATATCTGTTCCAACAAACAATACATCATCGTTAAATGGATGAATAGCAATTGTATTAACAGGTATATCGGGAAAGTTTTTACTTATGTTAACCCAGCTTTTTCCAAAGTCGGTGGTTTTAAAAATATGAGGAGTGTAAAAGCCCGAAAAAGTAACAAAAGCTTTGCCTTCGACCTGATTCGAGAAAGCAATGTCGGTAACCCAACGGTTCACAAGCCCATTAGAAGCGACATTTGTCCATTTGTCTCCGCCATCGGTCGAAACCAAAAGGTCGCCACCACTGGTTCCAGCCATTATGTGTTCAGAACTTAATGGCGAAATATCAATTGCAGTATACCTTCCGTTGATAGGTGGAGTTTTCAGCACTTCCCAGCTGGAACCATCGCTGTANGTAGCATATAATCGATTACGACCATAGTATAAAATAGAACTTATATTTGGGTCAATCACAAGCGGAGGGTCCCAAACAGAAGCATCGAATGTGATTCCTTTGTCGATGTATGTAAAAGCTCCGGTTTTTAAGTCTAATCTAAATGGCTTTATAACCCCGCCGGGTGTACTTTGACCATAAATTATGTTTGGATTATCATAATTTACAACCGTGCGAAAACCATCGCCCCCAGCAATGAAACTCCAGTTCGTATCTGCATCGTTTCCAAGTGTTCCGTTGTCCTGTGTCCCACCAAAATTAATGTTCGGTTTTGTATGGTCAATATCGAAACCATAGAATTGTGTTACCTGCAAATTATTATTCTTTGCTCTCCAAGTAATTCCACCATCGGCGGAAAAGTAAACTCCGCCATCGTTGCCAATCATAACGATATTTGGATTTATTGGGTTGAAAGCAGCACAATGCTGGTCAACGTGAACACTCCCGCCGCTATACCCATTAGTAACATTTGTCCAGGTCCTGCCGTCAGAAGTACGAAAAATATCAATCCCGCCAGCAAGAGCAATATTTGGATTGGTGGGATGAACCTCGATAAAATTGTCGTAGAAGCCTTGCCCATTGAAAAAAGTTTGGTCCCCACGATAAACAAGGACCCAGTTCAAACCTTTGTCTGTGGTTCGATAAATTAATCCTTCGGTACCGGCATCTACCAAAGCATAGGCAATTTCGGGCTGCGATGGAGCAAATTGAACAGATACTCTGCCGATATTGCTTTGGAACCCACTAATCCTTTTTTCCCAAGTTTGTCCCATATCGCTGGTGTAAAACACCCCTTCGCCATTAACACCAATTAAGTATTCCCCAACATTAGTCGGATTAATAGAGACATCGGTAACGTTCCTGTCGAACAAACGGCTCCAAGTTTTACCACCATCAATCGATAAATAAAATCCGGGCTTCCGAATAGTTGCCCCTGCAACGACAATTTTCGAGTTTTTTGGATGTACATAAATTTTGGAAAAAGCGCCTACATCGGCAAGACCAAGAAGCTTCCAAGAATTCCCTCCGTCGGTGCTTTTATACATACCATTGCCAAGATATATCGTCCCACCACCAATAACAGATTCACCAGTTCCTGCATATAAGACATCGGGATTGTTGGGGTCAATTGCCAGTGCTCCGAAAGCAATCCCATTTTCATAATCAAATATCGGTTCCCAATAGTCACCAAAATTTGTCGAACGCCAAATTCCACCAGCAGCCGCAGCAGCATAAACAAGACCATTTTTCTTTGGATGGAACACAATTGACTTAATTCGCCCGCCAATATCAAACGGACCGATAGGTTTCCATTCGGGTTGCTCAGCAAGGATTAAATCCCGAGGCAATTTCTGATACAAAAGATTAGTTTGCTCAAATGCTTTCTGCCGGGCAAAATCGGGTATCTGCTCAAAAGGATAAGCTCTTGGCTTATTGAACTCTTCTGCTCGCCGGGCTGGGTCATCATAAGGTTCGTTTTCTTTCCCAAACGCTGCCATATAAGAAAACACCAAAAGCAAAAAAATCTTTTTCATATTTTTCTCGATTTTATTCAATTAAAAATTAATAAATTTTCCAAAAAAATATCCAAATAATTTTTTAAATCTACGGAAAAGAGAAAGAATCTCAAAAAACACAGGATTAAAACAGTGCTGAAATAGTGGACAAGACATCGGATGTTTTTGAAACATCCGATGTCTTTCAAAAGCAAAAAATTTCACAAAGATTCTGCTTTTGTTACTTCTTCGATAAAGATTTCTCGTAGGCTGGGTGCCATAAGTTCAATCTTTTTAATTTCCACCCGAGCAAGGAGTTGTTGGATGAAGTTCTTCAAATCGAAAGTTCTGTGGTCAAACCTAAATTCAATCCTGTTCTGAGTGAAAGAAAGAATCTTAACTCCTGTAAGCAAATCTTGAATATTGTCGTCGCCAAAATATTCGCAAATCACAGTGTCATTAGCTCGATTAGCCTTAATGTCGTAAATCGAACCCGAAAGCACAACTTTGCCTTTGTTTATCAAGCAAACTTCATCGCAAAGTTGTTCAGCCTGCTCCATATTATGTGTTGAAAGAAGTATGCACTTACCCTGCTTTTTCAAATCGAGTATAATTTGCTTGAAAATTTCGACATTTATGGGGTCAAATCCCGAAAATGGCTCATCCAAAATGAGGACATCGGGATTGTGCAAAATTGCAGACACAAACTGCACCTTCTGTTGCATACCTTTCGAAAGCTCCTGAACTCGTTTGTTAGCCCAATCACTTGCATCAAGCATCCGAAGCCAATATTTAGCCTGCTCTTCCGCCTCTTTCCGTTCCACTGCCTTAAGTTCAGCAAAATAAACCAGCTGGTCGATAATTTTCATTTTCTTGTATAAACCACGCTCTTCGGGTAAATATCCGATTCTGTTCTGAATTTGCTGAATGTCTTTTGAGCCAAGAACAAATATTTCGCCCTCATCGGGAAGTATAACCCCTGCAACCATTCGGATTGTCGTGGTTTTCCCAGCCCCGTTTGGTCCAAGAATTCCAAAAATTTTCCCTGCTTCGACAGAAAAAGATACTTTCTGCACAGCTTTTACATCCCGAAAGCTTTTGGATATTTCTTTGACTTCCAATGCATTCATAAACAAAACTCTATTCTATAAACACAAATGATACAAAATTAAATTTGGGAAAAAATTAAAATTAAAAATTACATAAAATCGAAATTAATAAAATTGAAAATAAAGAGGAACTTATGCTGGAAAATGCATTTATTGGAAGTCGAAAATATTGGCTCTGGGTGGGCTTTCTTTTCATTATCTTTTTAATTGGTTTCTTCTTTTACCTACAACAATTCACCGAAGGGTTGACTATCACGGGGCTAAGCCGAGATGTAACTTGGGGCTTCTACATTGCACAATTCACTTTTCTCGTAGGTGTGGCTGCCTCGGCAGTTATGGTTGTGCTCCCTTACTATTTGCATAATCATAAAGAATTCGGAAAAGTAACAATACTTGGCGAATTCCTTGCTATCGGCGCCGTTATTATGTGTATGACATTTATCTTTGTCGATATGGGGCAACCGCTGAGAATCCTTAATGTATTTCTTCACCCTACGCTCCACTCGATGATGTTCTGGGATTCGGTTTCTCTGCTCGGCTACTTGATTCTAAACGTCATAATCAGTATGGTTACTCTTGCATCGGAACGAAAAGGCATCGCCCCACCTAAATGGATAAAACCTGTTATTATCTTTTCCATACCTTGGGCTGTTAGTATCCACACTGTTACGGCATTTCTCTATTCGGGTCTGGCTGCTCGCCCATTCTGGCTGACTGCAATTATGGCTCCTCGATTTCTTGCCACTGCTTTTGCCGCCGGTCCGGCTTTGTTAATTCTATTTTGCCTGATTCTTCGAAAAATCACAAAATTCGACCCCGGCGATAAAGCAATCCAAAACATTGCAGTTATTGTAACTTATGCAATGATTCTCAATGTCTTCTTCTTCCTGCTCGAACTTTTCACTGCTCTGTATAGTGGAATCCACGAACACAGCCTCCACTTCCGCTTGCTATACTTCGGTTTAGAAGGGAACACTTTCCTCGTTCCTTGGATGTGGACTTCGGTTATTCTTGCAATAATCTCGCTAATTCTGCTTATCACTCCAAAATACAGAAAGGATACCCGACTGCTTACCATCGCCTGTATTGCCACTTTCTTTTCAATATGGATTGACAAAGGAATGGGTTTAATCATTGCTGGATTCATTCCAAATCCTCTTGGCAAAGTGGTTCGCTACATCCCAACATTTCCAGAAATAATGATTTCCATCGGGGTCTACGCCCTCGGTTTCCTAATCATCACTGCTCTATATAAGATTGCTCTTTCTGTTAGGAAAGAAATATAATTTTCTTTTAAAAGCGGATGGTCGATGGAAAGTCTCGAAATCTCCAACGGACCCGACCTTGGCATCACTGGTCCTTTTATCCGCATAATGTTTGGTGGAGGTGGTTTAGGAAGAAAGTAATCACTTAATTTATAGGGGCGAATAATTATTCGCCCCTACATAATAATACACAATCCCTTATCATTCCCACATCCTCATAGCCATCGAATCGGCTAACCTTTATCTTTGCACCGAAAATGCTTTGATGGAATTAATATTAAGCTATTACCTTTTTCCCCATTTCTGAAGTTTCAAAAAGCACAGAAAAAAAACAATTATTTGTGTAAATTTGTATTTTTATATTTCAATTGCTGAACTTGTTGGACAAAAGAGCATTTTACATATTTTGGGTCGGTTTGTTATTGGTAATTTTGCCTTCTTTTTCGCAACAATCGGGCGCTCCATTCCGTGATATCGAAAAGAGCTCCAAAACAACGCCTGCGGACACAATTATTTTGCCGGGTCCTTCGCTGTTGCGGTTCAAAGCTGAACAAGACAGCAACTATCTGCGTGCGAAAAGATTGCCCACTCCACCTTCTGCCCGCTTTTATGCCGATATGAAAATGCTTGAAAAACAAGTGCTTGCTCAGAAAAAGCTCGCCGGACTTTCGGACCAGGAAATTGCAAAAAAGAATATGCAAATTTCTCCGGAACTTTTCCTCCCTTCTGCCCAAGAACTGACACTTTATCAATACGGATTGATGCAATCGCAATCTGTCCCTTTTTTACAAATTTATAAACCATATGGCTTAAAAGTACCGCTTTCTTCGATTGCTACTTTTCTTGGTTTAGCAGAAGATGTTTCGCCACTGCTCGAATACGACCTCGATGTCGAAACCGATGTAAAAGTTTCTATCTATTCCGAAAAGGCAATACTTGTTGCAACTATTTTCGATGGAATACAAGCCCCCGGACATTACCGTTACTATTGGAACGGCAAAGATGACCGCGGGCTTCGCCAGCCTCGCGGCGATTACATCGGCGAAATTCAGATTGGTCGCACTAAGTTCATCCGCAAAAGAATTAGGCTGGAAAATTGAAAGAGCGATTTGAAATCCTTTTTATAGCGAAGCATCCTGCTACATCAGTTCGAACTGATGGCTTCCTAAACAGGATTAATGAAATCGACAATCTCTTTTGCGATTCAAAAAAGCTTTACCTCGATATAACCCCAAAACTCAAATCGTTCAAAAAACAAGAATTTCATTTCGAAAATACAACAATCATCAGATTGAACATTTTTTCCCATTTTTTCCAAATCATCAAACATTTAAATAATGCCGAAAGACTTTACATACACTCTGTCTATATGGGATTTAGAATTTTCCCCCATATCTATTTTGCTCGAATCAAAGCAAAGGTATGCTTCGAGCTTCACGGTGTATTCGAAGAGGAACTGAAATACAAAGGCGAAAAACTTCGCTCCAAGTTCTACCATTTCATCGAAAAAAAACTTGTCAAACTTGCCGACATCTTGGTTTTTGTATCGAAGCTATTCGAACAATACTACCTTGAAAAATACCCTGATACCAAAAACAAAACAAGATTCATCATCCCAACTTTTAATTCAAAAGTTTTTGCACCAGAGCTAACCTCGAAAGTCGATGGTATTAAGAAGAAATATAATATACAAGACGACGATGTTGTTTTAATCTATTCAGGAAATATCGAAAAGTGGCAGAAAATTGAATTAACCCTTGAGATTATGTCAAAATTATACCATAGCAAAGCGAATTTCAAGTTCTTTCTTCTAACTGGCAACCCCGACCGAATGGCTGAACTGGCAAAAGATTTCAATCTGCCAATCGGCGAAAGAGCCTTCATCCTACAACTCGAACCCGAAGATTTAATGCCTTTCTACGAAATTTCACATTATGGGTTTGTTCTGCGGGACGACTCTATTGTCAATCGTGTATCCTCGCCTACCAAACTGCTGGAATATCTTTACTTTGGAATTATTCCTGTAATGCTTTCCACAAAAATCGGATTTTTCGAAGATTTCGATTGCGATTATCTTCCCGTAAATGAAATTTTTAATATCGACAAGCCGAGAAAATCGGAAAAGAATAGGCAGATTGCCCGAGAAATTATGCAAAACTACTACAATGAACTCGAAAAATTGAAAAGCACAATTTTAGGTTAAAATAAATTTTGGTGAAAAAATGAAATTTAGGTGGCTGGTTCTCGCGGTCGTGGTTTTTATTTTTCTAATTTTTTCCCCACTCATACCAACAAATCCAAAAATTTCGAATATGATTGCAATCATCATTTTTATGGGAATTCTGTGGTTAACCGAGGCTATCCCGATTGGAATAACCGCTGTGCTTCCCCTTCTGCTTTATCCAATAATGCACATTGCAAATTCAAACGAAACGGCTGTAAACTATTTCAACTCAACGATTTTTTTGTTTCTGGGGGGATTTATTGTCTCTATCGCAATCGAAAAAGTGCAACTTCATCAGCGGATAGCATTGAGTTTGCTGAGAATTCTCGGTAGGTCGAAGGACGGCATTCTTCTTGCCTTTGCAATTTCGCCTTGGTTTATTTCGATGTTCATATCGAACACCGCTACTGCACTGATTATGTTGCCAATTGTAATGTCAATTGCTTCCCAAACTACAAGCAACCTTTCCGAATGGGACCGCGACCGATTTGCAAAAGCTTTGCTTTTCGCTGTAGCTTATTCCTCTTCGATAGGGGGAATTGCTACATTGATTGGAACGCCGCCAAATCTTGTTTTCCACAAAATTTACCAAATCAATTTCCCGAACTTGCCAGAAATTACTTTTGCGGGTTGGGCAGAAATTGCTATCCCCATCTCAATCCTGCTTCTTATTTCTGAATATCTCCTTTTAAGGATTTTGTTCTTGAGAAAAATTCCAACTTTTGTTGTTGACGAAGAATTTTTTAGGGAAAAAGTTCAAAACGCAAGGAAAATGGCAGATTCGGAATGGATAGTCTTGATTGTTTTCATTTTGACTTGCTTTTTATGGATATTCAGAGTTACCATAGACCTTGGTTCGATAAAAATTCCCGGGTGGGCAGATTTGCTTGGCTTGGAAAAATATACCGACGACGCAACTGTGGCAATTTTTTCGTCCATCCTCCTTTTCATTCTACCTGAAAAATTCAAACAACCAAAAAATAGAATTCTCAATATCCACGATTTAAGCAAAGTTCCTTGGGACATCATATTGCTTTTCGGTGGTGGATTTGCAATTGCAGATGGATTCACTCGCACAGGCCTTTCCGATTACCTTGCTAAAAGCCTTGCTGGATTCTCACACCTCCCACCATACCTTCTCATTTTAATTGTAAGCACAATCGTTGTGGCAACTACCGAATTTTCCTCGAATACAGCCGTTGCCTCGACATTTCTACCAATCGTAGCCTCGTTGAGCAAAGCATTGGGTATAGCCCCAATCAAGTTGATGATACCTGCAACAATTTCTTCATCGCTCGCTTTTATGTTACCAATTTCAACCCCACCGAATGTCATAGTTTTCGCCACAAAAAAAATCAGAATTCCCGAGATGGCAAAAGTTGGAATTACACTTAACATTATTGGAATAATTATCATAACAATTTATTTCGCCTTTTTATTTTAAGCATATTCTTCTGTTAAAATAATGAAGGGGCAGGCGAAGAGCCTGCCCCCGGTGGTCGATAGAGAACGGAGGTATAGGAACCGAAAATAAGCGAAGTTCTATTGCTTATGCGAGTTGAAAAATACTCTTATGCAGCGTTGCCAATTTTTCCTTACTTCTTGTATGCAAATGAATTAAATCACAAAAATATCAGCTCAACCCTTCGATTTTCTCTAAATTGGTACTCTTCGGTCTCATTTGGATAAATTGGCTCTTTTTTGCCTTTCCCTTCGACTTGGATGATTTGTTTCCTATTCACTCCGAGCTTTACCAACATATCGTAAACAGCTTTGGCTCGCCTCTTCGACAAAGTCATATTCAACGCATCCGACCCTCGTGTGTCCGTATGACCAATAAGCCCTATCTTTTTGTTTGGATTTTTCTTTAGGTATTCCGCAACTCTTTTAAGGTTATCTTTCGATGGCTTGTCAAGTTCACCAGCCTTGTTTCTGCCCAGTGGAAGTAATATATACTGCTTTTAAGGTTATCTTTCGATGGCTTGTCAAGTTCACTTTTCCCCGACTCAAAAAGTGCAACGATAAATTTCTTTTGAGCCTGCTGCTCATCAATTTTTAGAGGTTCAACATAATAATTCTTTTTTGCAACAAGCGTTTTGTTCCCATAAGGGAAATCGAGAGCCACCTGAACTGTATGCATCGGTTCTTTCGATTTAATCGCTTCAAAACTTAGGACATAGTAAACATTAATAACTTTAAAAATTTCATCAAATATATCGGGCAACTCTGCTATTGAACTTGGGAAATATGCTTTGCCACCAGTCATTTCAGCAAGGGCTCCCAAAACAAACGGATAAAAACCGCCATCCGGTCGATTAAATCCTATAACGAAAACCCTAATATCGTTCTTCCTCGCTATATAAACAAGGTCATTAACATCATAGAACGAAGAATTGTCCATACCATCGGTAAACAAAATCGCAACCTTTTCTTTCTTGCTATTTGCAATTTGTTCCATCCCAATAATCGAAGCATCATAGAACGCTGTTGCACCTCCAAGGTCGGACAAAGACAAAATCCGATTCGCATCCCCATAATTCATAGACCCGAGTATTGGATTTGCAATCCGATGGTCAAACTGAACAACAGAAAAATCGTCTTTCCCTGGTTTAAGATTTTTAATCCCAAGATAATAAGCATTTTCAAGAAACGAAATATCTTCTGCCATCGAACCGCTATAATCCAAAACAAAAAGCACCGAGTACGGCGGCGCATCATTGTACCGAACTTCCTCGACGTCGAACTTCTCCACTTTGTACTCTTTCCCAGCAATTATTTCTGTAATTCCTTTCCAATTATCGAGATATGCATAATTGTACGGCGGTGCTAAATTTCCTATTTGGTTCCCGTAGTCATCCACAACCGTGCAATATACTTTTACCTTCTTTGGATAATCCTTGCTATCAATCAAGTGGATATTCAAGTAAAAGTTCGACTCGGGTTTAACGCTTTCGGGATTGATTAGTCCTTTAACATATTTGCTCTGCGTCGTGTTCTTCTTTTCCTCAACGGGCTTACCCTTAGGTTTTGATTTAGGCTTTGGTTCAGTTTTTGGCTCGGATTTAACCAAAACTTTAATGTTCTTCTCTGCCACTAAATCTTTCCCCTTCGTTGCTCGCAAAGTAAATGTTGATGTTTCGCTCACTGTAATTGAAATCGAACCAGATGCAGGCAGATTATTCCTTACACCCGTAATTTCAACTTTGTCTGCATTTGCTACGCTCCAAGTCAATGTAACTGCTTCGTTTGGTTTAACTTCCATTCTGTCTGCTTCGAATTTTAATATTTCTGGTTGACGCATTGTTGTGCAACTAATCACAACAATTAACAAGATGAATGAAATCACATAGTTCCTCATTTTTACCCCCATTCTTTAATTAGTTTACAGAAATAATGGTTACATAAATCCGTTCACTATCGTACCACCAAACTTTATTATAAAGATAAAACTCTTCGGTAGCCCCAGTTTCCCCGGGAGCAAGATTTAACCCGAAATATGCAATAAAGAAATTTAATTTTTCATAATTTTAACAAAAATAATAGGTTGCCGGGATGAAAGAATTAACTAAAAAAGTTGAGCAGTTAGAGT
>RCNO01000042.1 GCA_003731685.1 Bacteroidetes/Chlorobi group bacterium MS-B_bin-24 | reverse complement strand
ACAGGCGAAATGAAGGCTGGTGACTACACAGTGCGGGTGGATGTAAGCGACTTGTCCAGCGGAATGTATTTTGTAACAATGCACAGCCAAAGCTACCGAGAGAAGAAACAATTCGTTCTGACGAAATAGTGCGAGTAGATTAAAATTTCGCTACATTTGGGCTGCCTCGAAAGGGGCAGCCTTTTTTTGTAAAACTTAAACAATGACTAATGTAATTGATTTGGTAAAATAATTGATGAATAATCAATAAAAAGTCTCGATTTTGAAGCGTTAAGTTGAGTTTTTGGATTGCATCAAAGTTAAATAAAAAATGCAATTATTTTGAGCCTGCATTTTTTATAATTTTGAAAGTGTGGTTGTTTTGGTGTTTAAGTTTGAACTTCTATGGTTAAATAAAAATGGATGAACTTTTTAAAAAGGAAAATATTGGTTCGGAGAAGGTTTTGCCTCCACTTGCCGAAAGGATGAGGCCAAACAGAATAGAGGAAGTACTTGGCCAAGACCATTTGCTTGGAGAAAATGGACCTTTGAAGAAGTTCTTCGAGAACAAAAAGTTTCCGTCGATGATTTTTTGGGGTCCGCCCGGTGTTGGTAAAACAACGATAGCCTATTTAATAGCAAAATATGGTGATTACAATTTTGTTCGGATTTCTGCCGTTGAGGCTGGAGTTAAAGAGGTCAAAGAAATTATCAATCGGGCGAGTATTCGATTATCCCACGGACAACAAACGCTTCTTTTTATTGATGAAATTCATAGATTTAACAAAGCCCAGCAAGATTATTTACTGCATTCCGTAGAAAAAGGAATTATCACGCTTGTAGGAGCCACCACCGAAAATCCCTCGTTCGAAGTTATTCCTGCTTTGCTTTCCCGTTGCCAAGTTTACAAATTAAATCCTCTTGGGAGGGAAAATATTGTTAGGCTGATTAATGCTGCACTTGAAAGAGATATTGAACTTTCGAAATATAATATTAGGATAAATGATTACGACACATTCTTTATTCTTTCGGGCGGAGATGCAAGAGTGGCTTTGAATCTCTTGGAGATTGCATTCAATCTTTCAGACAAAAGCAAAGATGAAATAATAATCGATAAAGAAATAGTTTACAAAGCGTCGCAGCAAAAAACATTGAAGTTCAATAAAAAAGGTGATTACCATTACGACACAATTTCTGCATTTATTAAATCATTAAGAGGTTCCGACCCCGATGCTGCTTTGATTTGGTTGGCTAAAATGATTGATTCGGGCGAAGACCCTTTGTTTATAGCTCGAAGGATGATTATTTTTGCCAGCGAAGACGTAGGCAATTCCGACCCTTTGGCATTGCCAATTGCTGTATCGGTTTACCAAGCTGTTCAATTTGTTGGTATGCCCGAAGCTCAAATAAATTTGGCTCAAGGGGCAACCTATCTTGCATCTTGCCCCAAATCGAATGCATCCTATATGGGATTAATAAACGCTTTGGAGATAGTCAAAAATTCGCCTGAAATTGAAGTCCCTTTACATTTGAGAAATGCTCCAACAAGATTGATGGAACAGTTTGGGTATGGGATTAATTACAAATATCCGCACGATTATCCTGAACATTTTGTCGATGAGAACTATTTCCCCATTGGAATTGATGAAACTTTGCTTTATAATCCAACTGATATTGGATATGAAAAAAGAATAAAAGAACGACTCGAAAAACTTTGGAACAAAAGGTATAAAAAGACAAAATAATTTTATTTTAAATTTTTTCAAATATTGAAATTCAATATGGATTTTGGTGGAAATATTCAAGAAATATTAACAGTCTCGGAATTAACTCAAAGGATATCGAATCTTTTGCAGGAGGAAATTGGATTTGTAACTGTTCGCGGCGAAATTTCCAATTTCAAATTGCATAGTTCTGGGCATAGGTATTTTACTTTGAAGGACGAGGAAGCCCAAATTAATTGCGTTTTCTGGCGGTCGAAGCAAATCAATTTTGAACTTGCCGATGGGATGAAAGTTGTTGTTTCGGGATGGCTTACGGTTTACCCTGCTCGGGGGCAATATCAAATCGATTGCATTGAGATTTTCCCGCTTGGTTTAGGCGATTTATTCTTGAAGTTCGAGGCTTTAAAAAAGAAACTCGACGAGGAAGGTCTGTTCGATAAGAAATTCAAAAAGGAATTACCGCCCTTCCCGTTGAGAATAGGCATTGCTACATCGTCAACTGGGGCAGCAATTCAGGATATGATTACAACTATACGGCGGAGAAATCCATTGTGTGTGATTTATTTCCGAGAGACATTGGTTCAGGGCGACGAGGCAAAATTCGACATTGTTAATGCAATACAGGAACTCAACCAAGTGCCGCTCGATGTCATAATTGTTGGCAGAGGCGGTGGCTCGCTCGAAGATTTGTGGGCTTTCAACGAGGAGATAGTTGCTCGTGCAATTTTTAATTCTCGAATTCCAATTATTTCGGCAGTTGGACACGAGACCGATTTTACAATTGCAGACTTTGTTGCCGACAAGAGGGCTCCGACTCCAACTGCCGCCGCGGAACTCGCCACTCCAAAAACAATCGATATGCTTTTGGAGGAAGTTGATTTTCTCTTTGGTGAATTGCACAACAAAGTTCTATCTTTGATTGAAAATTACTCAGATGAAATTAAGTACCTAATTAATTCCTATGCTTTTAAAAAAATCGAAGATAGAGTGGCTTATTATCGGCAATATCTTGATGAATTGGATGAGAGATTCCATAATGTTTCAACTCGATTTTTACAAAGACGCAGAGAAATTCTTGAAAATAATGCTCGCCATTTGGCTCTGTTGAATCCTATGGAACCATTGGAACGAGGCTATGCATTACTTAAGCATAAGGATAAGTTGCTCGATAATTCTGTGTCTTTGAGTAAATTCAAGTCTATCGAAGTTATTCGCAAAGAAGAAACAGCAGTCGTTCGGGTCGAAAAAGTAAACAGGAATTTGTTTGTTTAAGCCTTTGGATGAGCCTTTTTGTACTCTTCTTTTATTTTTTGGATTGATACGTGGGTATAAATTTGTGTCGAAGACAAAGAAGAATGCCCCAGCATTTCGCTGACCGAGCGTATATCGGCACCATTGTTTAGCATATGTGTTGCAAAAGTATGACGAAGTGTATGTGGACTTTTTTGTGGTGTTTTGGAGTATTGTTTTAAGAGTGAATTGATAATTCTATAAGCGTCAGTTGATGTTAAGGGTTTCCCCGATTTTGAAAGGAAAAGCATATTTTGTGAATTTTCGTTTAAAAGCATTTGTCTGAATTTTAAATATGTTTTTATTGCTTCTCTTGCTTTTGCGCCAATGGGAACTATTCGTTCCCTTTTGCCTTTGCCAAGTACTTTAATTGGTTTTTGAAAATCCGCAACGTCAGAAACTTTAAGGCTCAACGCTTCGGAGATTCTCAATCCAGTGCCATAAAGTAGTTCAATTAAAGCCAAATTGCGAGCATTAATAGTATTGTCGGGCTTAAGGTGGGTTAAAATTTGTTCAATTTCTTCGGGTACGAGGAACGAGGGGATATTCTTTTCAATTTTAGGCAATGAAATTGAATAGGAAGGGTCTTCGGATATGTATTCCTTGCGATAAAGAAATTTGAAAAATGATTTTATAGAAGATAATTTTAATTTTATAGATTTTTTGGATAGTTTTTGATAAAAAATATAAGATGCAAATCTTTTGATATGGTCTTTGGTAATTTCATTTATTTGGGGTTCGGTTTCGAGTTCAGAAGTTAGTAGATTAAAAAATTGTTTCAAGGCAATTGAGTAGGTTTGTATGGTTTTATCTGTGAATTTTCTTTGATTTTTGCAATATTCAAGAAATAACGAAATTCCCTCGGACAGAAGCATAGCGAACCAATTTTAAAAATTCAAAATTACAAATTAATCTTTGGATTTTGCTACAACTTTTGGCATCGCAATTTGCTGTTGCTTTTGGGGACCGTGACAGGCGTAACAAGTTTCCTTTTGAGTGAGTTTTTCGATGCCACCGGGGTGAATGAATTGCAAGCCATTTGGCGAAGTCATTTCTTCTGCAAAAGGAGGCTTCTGGTAGTAGATTATGTGGCAAACATTGCAGTCGTTAGATATAACCTTTCCAGTCGTGCTAACGTGTTTCCCATCGTGACAGCGGAAGCACCCGGCACTATATAGATGACCAATGTTATTAGGATAATTTTTCCAGTTTGCTTTCATTTCTGGAAAGTAATTACGCATATAGATATTATAAAGTTCGTGAATCGCTATTTCGATTTCTTTTTGTTTCGAGACTAAAATCTCGGGATAATATTCTTTGTAAAATCCAGAAACATAGTTTTTGATGTTCTCGAAAGCAGTTTTTCGGCTTCGAACATAATTTTCGAGAACTTGCACACCAATGCTCTTAATGTATGGTAAGGTTTTGTCAATTTTACCAGAAGATAGGTAAAAATTCAATGTTTGATTAGGTTGTTTAAAGATATGGGATGGTCGATTATGACAATCGATGCAATCAAATCGGCGAATCTCCTCTTTTGGTGGAGTTTTAAGATTCTTTTCGAACTTAAATGAAGTATCGATATAAACAGTTTCTTCACCTGTTAATAAAGAACGGGCTTTGACCCAAGGGATAATTTGGCGAGAGCGGTCGGCAGCCCAGTAGGAAATTTCGTTAGCAAGGTACATATGCCAATGGATTCCATCATTATTTCCTGTTTCGGGGCTACCTCCACCCACTTTAATCAACATAGAAATTTTGTATTCGCTGTTTTGTTCATCGGATGTATAAAAGTCGTAATTTTTTCTTTTTTCGCTGTAAAAGTGTTTAGGCCAGTGACATTGTTCGCAGGTTTCCTGCGCCGGTCTAAGATTTTCAACAGGTGTGGGAATAGGTCTTGAGTATTTTTCGAAAATGGTGGAATAAACTTGATATGTTCCGGAAAGTTTCGAGCGAACAAACCAATCAGCGCCGGGACCAATGTGGCATTTCACACATCCAACTCGCGAATGTGGAGAATCTTTGTAGGCAGTGTATTCTGGTTCCATAACTTTGTGGCAAACTTCTCCACAAAATTGGTCCGAATCTGTGTATTCATAAGCTTTATAAGTACCGAAAGATGTAAAAATGATTAACAGAAGTCCACTAATTGAGAAAATAATCGTTGCTATTTGATGTCGTGGGTTGTTAAGGTCGATTACCGGGAGTTGTCTTTTAGTGTCCGTTGCGCTTAGCAGCCTTCGATTTTCTTTCAATGCACCAAATATAACAAGGATAAGACCAAATATTACAAAAGTTGGAAGAACTATAAAAGTAATAATTCCAAGATATGGATTTGGATTGTCCGAAAAAAGCTCAACAATGATAAGGAAAAGAATTATTACAAAGCTGAAGATAGAGACTATTGCCCCGGCAAGAGTTGTTGGATTATAGAAGACTACTGGAAGAAGTTTCCGCTTTCGATAAGGTTTTTTGGGTTTGATGTATACTTGGGATGGTTCCTCGAATGAAAGCTTCCATCCAGTAAGCATCGATTTGTATAATTCTGTTAGCGTGGAACCAGTTGTACCCAAATAAATATGGACAAACATAAAAATGCTTAGTATAAAGCCTGTTATAGTGTGGAGAAGCGCCATAGGCCAGACGCCACCAAGCCCCAAAAATTCGTCGGGGGCTAATTCAGGAAACATTAGTAACCATCCAGTAATAATAATTAATGGGACAAAAAATCCCATTATAAATAAATAGGTTATTTGCTGTAATGGGTTGAACTTCTGTTGGGGATTTGTTTCGAATGGATGTGGTTCCCCGATAAAAATTCCAAGCAAATAATAACGAAGTTGGATATAAATTCTGTCGAGAAGACCTTTGAGTTTTGGAATGTAATGTTTGTAATTTTTTGTAATTATGCTTTTGATTAGAAAGAATAGGTAATTTAAAGAAAGCAGTATACCACTAATGTTGTGAATAATTATCGAAATTCTGAAAGGAATCAGTCCGCTCTTGGGGTCGGAATAGTGAATACTTAATCCTGTTACAATTAATAAGAAAAATAGAAGGGCATTTGTCCAATGCCAAAATCTAAGCCAAAATGGGTAAAGAAAAATTTTTTTCATTTTACCAATGTTTGATATTTACTATTTAAAATCCCAAAGCACGAAAATCTATTCATTATGGTTGTTTTCTTTTATGGGAAATTTTGTTGGTCTAAAATACCATCGTAAAAAGATATGGATTAAGAGAAATACAATAACAATTCCAAAAATCACCAAACTCATAAAATCGAGGTATATATTGCGTGTTGTTCCAATGACATAGGCGTCGCTAAGAATTGTTCCATTAATAAAGCCATATTTTTGTCGTGATTGAGCTTTTTCGTGTTTGAAAAGTTTTGTCATCAGGATAGAATTTTTTGAATGACACTCTTCACATTTTTTTACTGTTGCGTCCCTTGGAAGAATATTATGAGAAAGGTTCGGAGGTTCATAGGATGAATGACAATCTACACATCTTACAGTTTCCCAATGCTTTTGAAGATTTGGAAGCCAATCGTGTGCTTTGGCAAGAACGCTAAGTTTATATTTTGCCATTAATGTGTCGTTCGTATGGCATTTAACACAAAAAACCATACGATTGGAGACAATGGTATTGAAATTCATTTTGTTTTTCTGAATAATCCGTTCTTCGACAACTGCCATAGGGCTAATTGAATGCTCGCCGTGGCAATAGGTGCAGCCAGGAACATCACGGTTCCCCTTGAGTAATTCAACGCCGTGAACGCTTGAATGGTATTCTTGGGTGATTGCAATGTGGCAACGACCACAAACAGAAGAAACCTTTGTTGGGTTAATATTTGAACTCTCGGAACTGGCTTTCTGAAGCCTATGGGTTCCGTGACAGTCTATACAAACTGCGGCGAACTTATTGCCCCTACGCAATGCGCTTCCGTGAACGCTTTTATCGTAATTAATAAGACTTTTTGCGAACTGGTTGTTTTCCTGTTTAATGTGGCAACTTAAGCAAAGTTCTTCCTGATTGAGTTTTAGCTTGACTAAATCATTTGTTGAACCAGGAGTTATAGGTTTTTGATGGCAAAAAATGCAAGTTGGAGCGTTGGGATTATTTTTCGAAAGTTCCACCTGATGTTCGGAATTTAAGTGGTCTTCCTTTTCTTTTTTGTGACAAGTTCCACAAAAATTAGTGGAATTTGTGAAATGAGTCGGAGATGATGGATTTTTGGGTGATTCGACGTTGTGGTAGCCGTGACATTTTTTACAATTTACATCGTTATTCCCACCAGTGCCCGAAGCGAATTTCATTTGCGGATGAAACTGATGCTTGGAAATAGCATTTTGATGGCAAGACAAACAATTAACGGGAGTAATAATTTCTTTATGAGGTATTTCGTCGGGGTTGAAACCAGTGTGACATTTCTCACATTTCAAACCAGAGTGGACAGATTTCGAAAAAACGAATTTTTTTACTTCGAGTGAAATTTCTTTCCCATTTTTTGTCATCGAAATTGTCGGGTCGTCGTGGCAAGATAAACAAGTAGAGTTGTCGGCAACTTTGCGTTGTTGAGCAAAAGCTTGATTATATGTCCATAAAAAAAGTACAAATGAGAAAATTAAAAGGAAAAATTTAGAGAATACAAAAATAGGGGAGCCATAAAAGTATTTGGCTCCCCCGATGAAATAATTTAAAATCTTATTTCTTTTCTTCATTATTCTTTTCCGGATTTTCAGGACTTTGATGAGGTAGAATCAAGCCTATTATAACGTTCAAATCTTCATCAGTTCCTTTAAAAGCGACGGGATGCTTTTTATCGTTGATTTTTTCTTCTTTATGAAGATATTTAGTTAGAAAATCACGGTCATACTTAATTTCGATTTTGGATAAGTCGGTAGCTTTATTGTTCGGAGATTTGTTTTTTGCTTCGATTGAATATTCGGAAAATGCATGGCAGGTGTTGCATTTTGCTTCAATAAATTTAGCTTTAGCTAAGCTAATATCGATTTTTAAAGGGTCGGTCTTTTGTGGATTAGAAGGCTGCGATTCTTGTGCTATAATTAGCATTGCAACAAATGGTATTATCAAAAGTATGCCGAGAGTTTTAATGATTTTGTTTTTCATTTTGGTTTCCATAATGTTTGACATATAAATTCAAGACAACTTAATTGTCAAAATATTTTTTGCAGCGTCGAATTCATAGTGATAAGTCGATAGATTGCCAACTTTAACGCCCTGCGGATTTGCAACAAGAAAACCAGCAGTTGAAAGGCTTGTCGAGAATTCAGCAAAATGCTTTGGACAACGAATGTTTCCATCGGGATTGCTAGGAACTTCGAGTTCAACTCCTTGATGGGGGCAAAAGGCCGAGAAAACTACAAACTCGGATTTTGATGTCCTTTTGATGATAATAGTTAAACTTACGGGCTTTTGAAAACTTAGCTTACTGATAGATGGAATTTGTTTTAGTTCAGGATGTTCGCTTAAATCAATTGTTATCGAAGAGCCCCGAGGCGGAGGGGGAAGACTTTCGTCTTTCTCGCAAGAAGTAAGTATGGGATAAATGGAACTTACAACTAAACCTGAAATAAAGAAAGAACCTGCATATCGTAGAAATTCCCTTCTTGATTGAACTTTTTTTGTATTATTCTCTTTCATTCTCCCCTCCATATTAATAGAACAAGTGCAATTGAAAAGCCCATTGGGAAAAATAGCCTTCTAAATGCTCACGGTCGAGTATTCTGTATTCAATCAGCAAGTCGAGCGAAGGTAATAGATTGATGTGACTCCCCAAAACCAAATTAGTTGCATAAACAGGATTATTTTCGTTTTTGTCCTTTAAGATTGAGCGTTCAACCCGGACGAATGGAAGAACACTTTCGAGCAATTGATAAGTTAATTCTGTTGTAAAAGATAACGATAAGCGAGAATCTTTTTTCTGTGTTCGAACATATTCGCCGATTAAGGACACTTTATCGGGAAGCCCAATCCCAAGAAAGGCGCTGGAGATATAATAATCATTGTTTAAATAAAATGAGCCTCCAACGTAGGAGTTTACTCCTTTTATAAGTTCTGGTGGTGAAATCATACCCCGAGTTGCAACGGCAATTGAATTGTCTTTAACTATTGGGATTGGTTTACCGTATTTATCGGGAACGTTTATTACGCTTAGGTTTTTACCACTAAAAACACCAGCCGACAAACTTAGCCAGGAAATGCTTTCGTAGTCGATTTGAGCTCCCCACTCAGCATAATCGTCTGGAACAATGTAATGACGACCGTACCGAGCAATAGCTGTTCGGACAAACATAGTGTGGTCGTCCCACTTTTGTCCAATTGGTGGCTGGAAATAACCAAGCCGCAGGGTTGGAAGCTTTTCGCTAGGCTTGAGATATACACTGAAGGCATAGGGTTGTTGGGCGGGGTATCTTTTATCTTTTTCGAGCTCATATGCTACATTATAAAAGCCTTCCATAAGCAGCCATTTTACAGGTTGAATTGCAATATATGGGGAAGCCTGCATAACCATAAACTCTCGCTCACTACTGCTTGGACCCTTGGGCCAACGGGCCGATTGAGCCCGAAGGTCGAAACCAATGATAATTTTGTCGTCAAGGTATGAGTTCCTTGCTGTTAGTGTTTCGAAAAATTTCTTTAAGCCAATCCATTGTGGGTTAATTAAACTCAAATCTTTACGGGAAAGCCAGCCACCTATGGAACGGATGCCCCCGCCTTGTACATTGATATGACAAGATGAACACTTAGTTCCGTATGTTTGAAGAATGGAATACTGGGGGCGAGAAAAAGATTCGCCCCCGAAAATTGCTATTATTACTGCAAATAAAATAATCCTTTTCATTTTTCTCATATCGATATTTAACCTATTGCAAAGCATTAAGTGTATTGACTAATAGCGCTTTGGTGTATTTGTAGTTGTGAATTCCGTTGCTTCTGTCCTTTGCAACGAGTAAATAGTTCAAAACGGCGCCGGCTTCGAGCGAAGAGAATTTTTTGGGCTTATTCCCGGGAAGTAGGATATATTCATTTAGAACATTAGTTCCATCGGGGTTTCGAGAAACATCGAGCAAGCCTTTGTCGATTAATTTTTGTCGAAGTTGAGCAATTAAGTTTTTAATTTCGGTAACTTTGCCATCGATGTCGAATTTAGTGGTTCCGGGATGGCAATCAGCAGTTGCACAGGAGGCTACGTGCTCAACTTCTTGACCTTGTGATTCATAGGTCATCTTGAATGTATGCCCACCAGCGAAAGCGCCAAAAGGTTGTGCCATATGGCAAGTAATACAACCATCCTTTATGCGTGTCTTGTGGGGATTTGATGTCGGATAGGTTTCAGGACCGGGAATTTCGAACCCACCAACACCTGCATAGATATTGGCATTAGCACCGTAGTGTGGTCCCCAACGGAAATTGGCAACGTTAATGCTATCGCCGTTTACAACAGGTGCAGGGGAAACAGGTCGGGCTTGATGGCATTTGGCGCAAAGATTCCCTTCTCCAAAGTCCACTGTTTGCCCACCGTAACGGAATTTAACTGGTGCGGTGTAAGTTAATGCATAATCAGTTGTGTCGTATTTGGTGTGAATGTAATGGCAAGTGCGGCAATTTGGTCCAGTTGGATTAGGAATTACTGCGAGAGTGGTGTCCAGCTTTGTTGTTAAGGATTCGCGGAAACCTTCGTGCGTATGGCAAACTGCACATTGGGTACGATTTGCGATACCAAAGTTTTCCCCGAGATAGTGCAGAGAATTATGAAATTGCATTTGTTTTGCGAGCAAAAACGATGATGATTCATGACAAACTCCGCAGACAGCAGTTCCGGGTGAGCCATCTTTACCCGGAGGTCCTGCTGGTCCTTCGGGACCAGTACACGATATTATTGCAAACGCAAGAATCCCAAGAGCAAAAGCAAAATTGAAGAACCTTTTCATAATACCTCCCCTTTGTGTGTTAATAAAAATAATTTTGATGTAGAAAAAATTGGACAAAATATAAATAATCATATTCAAGAATTTCGTTTCGCTACATAACTTTTCAGTAAGATATCTCATCATTCATTTTTTAAATCATACTTCAAAATTCAAAAATAAATTAATGGAATCAAAAAAACAAGATTAAAATTTGACTTTTTTAATGTTTTTTACTTTTGTAAAATTGTGTGTTTTTGATTGATGTTTTAAATTTTATTAATTTTACATTTTGTTAAATTTTGATGAAAAGATGACCATTCGAAAAATTGCTGCAACTATTAGTTTAGTTTTCCTTCTTATATGTAATTCTTTGTTTTCCCAGCCCAAAATTTCATACTTAATTCCTGATGTTGGAGCTCCGGGAATGGGCGTTTATGTGGAGATTATCGGACCAGTCAATTATTTTGACAATTTCGGCACCGATACGATATATTACAATAACAATGGTTCGGTTCGGATAGTATTCGAAAATCCTTTGGATACCGAGAAAGTGGTTGTTGGTCCGATTGCCGTTTTCTGGCAAGGGAGAATGATATCTACTTATTTTTTTGTGAATCCTTTAATAAACGAGCCAAATTCAAGCGATTGGACAGCACTTAATCCAGAATTTAAAATACCATTCCGGGTTTCTGTAAATGGCAAACTCTCTAATTCAGATACTTTCTACATTGTTAAACCATATTCATTTGGCAATTTATTGCAGAACAATTTTGTTTTTGGAACGGGGGCTTTGGGCAGGCGTTCCCGCAGCGGAGCAATGATTGTTGATGAACTGAATCTTCGTAATGGAATGGACTACAAAGTATTTTTGGACAATAGCTTGGCATATCCTGCCGTGAATCGTTCGTATTTACCTTTCGTTTTGCTTTGTCAAGGGAATATTTCAGGTGGCAGTATTGCCAGAATTAATGTAAATGGTGGAGATGGGAGAGTTCAAAATGCAGGACCCGGCGGTGGCGGCGGTGGCGGGAAGTTCTGTGATTTTCTAACGGGCAATCCGGGAGAGGATGGTGGCAACGGATTCACAAGTGGAGGTTTTGGTGGTGTAAATAATCTCTTTGGCAGTGGAAATTATAAGCAATACGGAACTGGAACAGGGGATTCGGGTAAAAGTTTGAATGGTGTTTTGCCCGCCTTAAATCCCGGAGCTTGGGAAGCCTCTGGCGGTGGAACGGGGCATCCCTTCGGCAAATCAGGAATTGGTTGTGGTGACCAAAGTAATTGGAATGTATCTGGTGGGTATGGAGGTGGAACGGGCTCAATTAATAATAAAATGGGTGGTTCTGGTGGTTTTGGAACCGAAGGCAAGAGCGAGCCTTCTAATTATATTAATGGTGGCAAAGTTCACGGCAATGAGTTTATTATTCCAATTGCTGGGGGAAGCGGTGGGGCAAGTGGTAATCCCTCGGGTCTGAATGTGTGTTCAGGTAGTGGTGGTGGCGGTGGTGGAGCAATAAGGATATTTGCAAAGCGGATAGAAAACCTTGCTGTTTTGGCAAATGGTGCCAATGGTGGTTCGAGCGGTTATGGTGCTGGGGGTGGTGGCTCGGGTGGTTCCATTTCGATTTGTGCAAAAGAGCTTGCAGCGAATCTAAACTTGTCGGCGAACGGGGGAAATGGCGGAGGTAACGGCTATTTCCGGGTTGATGCCCCTTCGTTTTCAAATATTACCTATTCTCATACAAATCCAGCAGCATTTATTGGATTGTCGACCGATACCAATTCCATTACTCGCAGAAGAAAAATGACAATAACCGGTGGCAAAAATCCCGGCTCCGATTCTGTTTTGATTTTTCTTAAATCGCAAAATTCTGATTGGTTTTTATACAAAGTTGTGACTGGCTTCAAGAACCAAATAAATTTTAATTTCGATTTAACTTTTCCTGATACGAGCAAAGTATTTTACTTATGTGCTATTCAAGATTTTAACAATGCAATAATTGATACATTCAAATATAAGCCCCGATATTTGTTTTCTCAATCTGCGATGAATATCTTTGTTCGTGAAAAAGTGGGCATTTGTGTTGGAGATACACTTCTGAACGAACAGATAAAAGGTTGTCCGGGAAGCGTTGTAATCGACACTGGCACTTTAAGGAATTTTGGTGATGCTCCTTTGACAATTAACTTTTCGAATTCGAGATTTGCAAATAATTTTGGAATTCAATTAATTTCACCTACCAGTGATGTTACAATCCAGCCAGGGGATTCGGTGAATTTTATTGTTCGCTTTCAAGTCCCAAGTAGCGGGAATTTGCCTTCCAAGATTGTCGATACATTGTTGATCGATTTGCCCGAGGATGGTTGGAATCCCCCTGTATGGAAAGTAGTTGTATCAATTGATATTTTGCCTTATGTCTTTGATATTCTCGCCTTCGATTTGAATACAAACATAGATACTCTCGATTTGGGGAAAGATTGCTTGGAAATTGCACGAGATACATCACTGGTTTTACGGAATCGAAGCAATTTTGCTTTGGATTTGGACTTTCTGTACAACTCAAATAATCTGTTGGTGGATACATCACGATTTGGTATGCTTTCCCCTTCTGCATTCGACTCAATAGTTGTCAGTCTACTTCCACGAAAGGGAGAGCTGTTCGATTCAATAATAGTTTTTCCAAAGGATTGTCCTGCACTTCGGAAAGTTGTTTATGTGAAATTCTTTGGTATAAGTCCAGCAACTGAATTCCATCACAACCGAAAGCAAATCGATACACTCCACCTCGGCGAAATATGTATAGGCGATGAGTTGATGGAAAAATTCTTCGTTTTCAATTCAGGTAATTTTCCTATCAAAGTAAAAAATGTTGAAATTTTTGGAAACAGGGATGGTTTGAGCTTCGATTTAGCAACTAACAAAAATATTTTGGTGTCCGATAGCCTCGAAAACGAAGTTAGATGCAATCCAGTGAGCGAGGGCGAATTTTTCACAAAATTGGTCTTTACTTTTGACTTGTGTGACTACAAAGATACTCTTATTGTTCATTACAAAGCAGTTCGCTCCAATCTGGTTGCTATTTCGGGATTCGATTTTGGGATTGTTCCTATTGGCGTGACGGATACAAACACGATTGTAATTGTAAATAGAGGAAGTGGAGCAGTCTACATCGAGAAGAATTTTCTTATTGCTTTGCCCTTTGAATTTATTGGTAGCAAACCGAACCTTCCAACATATTTGATGCCAAATGATACCTTGAAATTGTTTGTAGCATTTACACCAAACAAAGATACCACTTTTTCATTTAGTTTCGACATTATTGCTAATGCCCTGAAAGGATGTCCCGATACAATTCGGATAAATTTGTTAGGAAGGGGTAGCAAAGCAAAGATTCTTGTTAATGTTGATTCTATCTTTTTTGGTGTTTTTCCGTATTGTAAATCGAAAGATACAATTATTTACGTAACAAATACAGGCACAACCGACCTTTTAATTAAGAGTGTCAATATTCAACAGGCTTATGTTCCTGAACATTTTGTGCTTTCGAATTCATTTTCGACTTCTCGAATACCACCTAATGGCACTGATAGTTGCGCAGTAACTTTTCGAGGGGTGAAAGGGGCTCCCGATGGATTGAAAACCGCTGAACTTGTGATTGAAAGCAATGATGTTCAAAATCCATTTATAAGAATAAAGTTAAGTGCAATACAGGAAAATTTAAATGTCGATTTAATCCCCGACACACTGGATTTCGGTATTTGCCAAATTGGTGATAGTAAGATAAAGACATTAGTTCTTGTCAACAAGGGCAAGTATCCTGAACCGCAGAGAATTAGAGATTTCGAGGGGAACAAGGCTGTTTTCGAGCCTGTGCCTTCGACTGCTGTACTTTTCCCGCAGGATTCTGCTCGAATTTTATTCACATTTCGCCCCGACCGTCAAGGCGAGATTTTCGATTCGATGCGAATAGTTTATTCCCAACCTTGCCCCGATACTCAATGGGTTTACCTTCGGGGATGGGGAACGGAGGGAAGCTTTAAAATTCCTTCCAAATTAGATTTTGGAGATATTCTAATTTGTTCTATTGATACTTTGCTCCTGCCAGTTGAAAATCTTGGTACAATACCTTTCCGTATCGATTCTGTTTCGATTTCTGGTGCAGATTCAAAGAACTTTATTGTTCTTGATAAATTCCCCGTTTCCGTTGATTCAATTTTATATTTGAAAGTAGTTTTCCTTCCTGATGGAATAGAAAAAATCTACTCAGCAACTTTAAGGATTTATCTTTTCATAAACAACAGAACTATTACTTACGATGTTACGTTGATTGGGAATCGTGTTCGTTTAGTGAAATTTTCCCCACTCGAAGTCGATTTTGGCACTGTTCCCATTGGCTTTTTCAGAGATACTTCTGTGAATATTGTCAACAGAAACTCCGATGTTGTCGTGAGCGAAATTTTTCCGTTTTCTAATCCAAGTGTGTTTTTAACAAATTTATCGTGGAATACTTTTATTCCGTCGGATTCATTTTTCACATTTACTGCGTCGTTTAAACCCGACAAGGAAGGGGAAATTCGTGATACTTTTAAAATTGTAATTAAGTATCCCGAATGCTTGGATACCATTTTGCTTTTCGTTAGAGGATATGGCTTTCCGCAACAAAGCGTGCTTGTAGATTTGCCTGACATTTCTTTCGACCCCAAACTTGGGTATGGGGTTTATCCTGTTTATGCTGGCCTTTATGGTTCAAAATTAACTTTGAAAGGAGTATCATTTGAAGGTGAAATTGCTTTCAACTGGAAATTGTTCCACGTTCAAGGTGTTGACAAAGGACGGATTATTTCTGACTTAATATCTAATGACTTTCGTAAAATCACTGTTCGTATTGATTCGATTGAATTGAATGATAAGTTGCAGAAGATGTTCCAATTCTATGGAATTCCATTGCTCTCGGATACCGATTACACAGAAGTTAGACTTACAAGTGTAAAATGGAGCCCGAATTACATCACAAGAACCTATGTCGAGCCGGGTTCTATGACTACAATAGTTTGCAAAGAAGGGGGTAAGAGGTTGGTTCGCCCTGCAACTTTGCAACTACTTGGAATAAATAGTGAAAACGGGCGTATTTCCTTGGATATTGAAACTAATGTTTTGGGGAAACACGTTCTCCGTATGTTCGATATTTTGGGGAATCAAGTATTTGAATTCGTTTTTGATAACGAAAGGGAAAGCGTAAATCTTGTGTCGATTAGTATCCCAGCCGAGAATTTACCCTCGGGAGTGTATTTTATTATGGTCTCGAATTCTATTCAAAGTAAAATTGAAAAAATTATTAAATAATTATATGAGAAAGGTTTTATCAATTTTAGGCATTGTTGTTCTCCTGTTTTGCTACGAAGCCGGTTCAGAATCGGAAAGGAAGCCTTGGTTCTATTTTGGTGGGGCATTGGATTTGGGTATAAACATTCATTGGGCTGACTTTAATAGGCTCCAAGATATTCCAAATTGCTGTCCAAAATTTAGAACTACGACAGGAGTTGGTTGGAATTTAGCCTTGCTATTTCAAAGAGAATTGCATATGGATTGGCAGGCTCGGTTAAGGCTGGGCTTTGACTACGAAGGCATTCAGTTCAAAGAAAATGAGTTTATTGGTAATACGCCAGTGAAATATGTTACCGACCTGAACCAAATTGTTTTGGTTCCTGTTAATGTCGAACATACACTGAAGCCCAAACTTTTTGGCATCTACTTGGAGCCTTCCATTTTATACAATGTTTATGACAATTTATGGCTAAACTTGGGTTTAAACCTAACACAGTTTGTTTTAACTAAAGTTGACCAAAAAGAAGAAATTGTGTCCCCCGATAATATTGTATTCATCGATGGAAGCAGAATCCGAAACCAATACAATGACCTCGATATCCCGTCGGTGAAAAAGCTTTATTTTAGACCCTTGCTGGGTATTTCATACGATTTCAAAGTGTTTGGCGATGCATTTATTTCGCCCGAGGTTCGTTTTGCTTTCCCTTTGAATAATATTTCCAATGTAGATTGGAAGGTTTCTTACATTAACATTGGTGCTACGATAAGACTTCCTGTGTACCCACCGCCAGAAATTCATTATTATTACGATACTGTTTATGTTCGCGATACTTCAACAGTTGCTATTTTAGGATTGAAGGAAAGCAGAGTATTTCTAACAGAAACAAAGGCTACATTAACCGAAAAGAAAAAAGTTTCCGATGGTTATTTGTTTAAAACCTATATTAGCGAGAAATATACACAAGAGGTTCCCAAACTTTCGCAGCTTTCAACCGATATCAAGGTTTTGGGTCGGTCTCGTCAGGGCGAAATTCAGGAAAATCCTACTTTAACTATTGAGGAACTTGAAACTGAAGAAATGTTTCCGCTTCTCCCTTATGTCTTTTTCCCCGAAGGTAGCGCCAATCTCGACAGTGCTTCGGTGAAACTCGTTACAAAGGACAAGACGAAAGAGTTTGATGAAAACAATTTGAGCTGGAATACCCTTGCTATTTATTCTGAACTTTTGAATATTATTGGGAAACGACTCAAACAGAATCCTTCGGCGAAATTGACACTTGTTGGCTGTAACAGTAACACCGGGGTCGAAGCAAAGAACACAGAACTTTCGCAACGGCGAGCCGAATCTGTTAAATCTTATCTTGTGAATGTTTGGGGAATAAAGCCCGAACGGATATCGGTGAAATTTAGAAACTTGCCCGAAAAATTTACAAATCCAACTTTGCCCGAAGGCAGAGCCGAAAACCAAAGAGTGGAGATTTACTCGACCGACTGGGAAATATTAAAACCAGTGCGACTTTCGAGAATCCAACGGACATCTAATCCGCCAATTATTGAAATTATCCCGTCTGTACAATCTGATTCGCCTGTTGAATCGTGGGGTATTTCTGTTGAGCAAAGTGGTAGCGTGCTTCGACAATTCACTGGCACAGAAACAACCTCGAACATAATCTGGAATGTCGAAGAGGAGCCAATCCCAAGGTTCGAAGAACCCGTTGAAATTTCGTTTTACGCCAAAGATATTTTGGGGCAAAAGGATGTATCAAAAAAATCTTTAAGAATTGAGCAAAAGACAATTAAAAAGAAGCGCGAGGAACTTTTGGGCGATAAAAAAATCGAACGTTTTTCTTTGATTGTTTTCGATTTCGACAAGGCTGAAATTTTACCCCAGCAGATTCCCATATTGAACGAAATTAAAAAGAAGATAGCCGATAATTCGCGTGTTATCATAGCGGGCTACACGGATAGAATTGGTGAGCCATCGTATAACAAGGACCTTGCCAGGCGCCGTTGCCTTGTTGTGCAAAAATTTCTTGGCTTGCCTGACGAAAAGGTAGAACTTCAGCCCGTTGGCAGTGATGTTTTGCTTTTCGATAATGACTTACCGCAAGGAAGAAGTTATTGCAGAACTGTACAGATAATAATCGAAACACCAATTAAATGAGAAAAGTTGAAGTAATAATAATGTATGAAAATTTTTTTGATTTTTATTTTGTTATTTTATTTTTTTTTTATAAATTAGAAATGATTTTTTCATTAATTTGAAAATTTTGAGAAGGTAAATGATTTTCTTAGTATATATTTTATGTTTAATAATCTTAAAGGAGGTATTATGAAAAAGTTTTCTTACTTTATCGCTGCGTTTGCGCTTTTACTGTTGAACCTTGCCATAAGCCCTAATATCACTCTATCGCAGTATTGTATTCCCTATGGATATTACCCAGAGTATGGGTATATGACACGATTTGTATTTAATGGCATTGATAATTCGAGCGGGTATAGTTCTACTGGGTATAGTGACTACTCGAGCATTAGTTCTANACCTTGTATCGTAGGGCAGAGCTACAACTTTTCCATTTATGGCTATTCACTTTGGGGTAGTTACNNCTCTGGATATAATATTTGGATAGACTTTAATCGTAATTACACTTTTGAACCAAGCGAATGGGTAGCTGGCATCTACGACTATGGTTATGGACCGAATTTCACTGGTTCAATTACTATTCCTTTGACCGCTCTTCAAGGTCCCACAAGAATGCGTATAAATTATTGTGGGTACTATTATTATGCTTACTATACATACTTGTATGGGGCTTGCTACAGCTATTATTATATGGAGTGGGAAGATTATACCATAAACATTACACAAAAAAGTAACGATGCTGGTATTACAAATATTGTTAGCCCCGTTGACAAATTCAATTCATATCAACCCCAAAATGTAACGGTTGTGTTGAAGAATTTCGGCAAGTTNTTCCCGCTTACAAGCGTTACTATTAATTGGTCCGTTGACGGAGTTACACAAACTCCATATTATTGGAGTGGCTATTTGGATACTGGTGCAACAACTCAAGTTACTATTGCAACCAATTATACCTTCAGACCCTATGCACCTTGGAATCCATTTAGAATTCGAGTTTGGACAAGTAATCCGCGAGGGACTGACCCAGATGCTAATAACCGACCCGATGGCGACCCAAGTAATGATGCATTTACAAAAGATATTGCACCTATTTTGAACGATGCTGGTTTCCTCAATGCTGATGGTATGATACCTATTTATCCCGGTGTTAATACTGTGAAACTTCGCATTAAAAACTATGCCCCGAAACCTTTGACCAGTGTGCTAATTAACTGGGCGGTTAATGGCGTTGCACAACCATCGTATTATTGGACTGGTAATCTTGCAGCTCAAGATTCGATTGATGTTGCCGTTGGTACATACGACTTTGGAACAGCAAATCTACCATTTTATATCAAAGCCTCGACGCAAAACCCCAATGGGTATCCCGATGACAATCCCAATAATGATGAGGGAACTGTTATAGTTTATAAGGCGTTGGCTGGTGGAACATATACAATAGGTGGCAGAAACCCCGATTTCAATACTCTTCAAGACTTTACAAGCTACATTGCATATTGGGGAATTGCTGGTCCGGTTACTCTAAAAATTCGGCCCGGAACGTACGATGGCGGAATCTTTTTGCAACCTGTTGGCTATCGACAATTTCCAATTACTCTTGAATCGTTCACGGGTCGTAATGACGATGTTATTATTGAATACACACCAACTGGACCCGACAACAATTTTGTATTCTGGATTGACCGTCTTGGTGGTGTGACCCTCAGGAATCTGATAATTCGCAACAATAGTTGCACTTATGGGAATGTTATTAAACTCACTGGCAATGTTGATGGTTTAACAATCGATAACTG
>RCNO01000041.1 GCA_003731685.1 Bacteroidetes/Chlorobi group bacterium MS-B_bin-24 | reverse complement strand
GTTTGAGGGGAAGGAATTAGGTAAAGGAATGTTTTTTGGGCAGCTCTGCAGTGGTGGGGAATGCGTAATCCAAGCATTTTGGATATGGTAGCGGCGGTGAACGGGAAATCGTTTGCTAAATGTTCAAAGGTGTGCCACATTCCAATTTTGTGGCACACCATAAATTAACAACCCACAACTGTATCATTTTGTTTTGTAGATTTTTTAATTTTGCTTTTTGATAATCTTTTCTCGGTATGAAAATTGTAACTTGGAATGTCAATGGATACCGCTCGATTGTAGGGCAGAATCCATCTCGTCGGTATGATAAAGTGACACGTGAGAATAAGCTTTTCGATTTCATACAAAGGATAGACCCAACGATTGTTTGCTTACAGGAAATCAAAGCCGATGTTGAGCAAATCGAGCCAGAACTCCGTGTTCCAAATGGGTATATTCCATTTTACAACACTTGCAAAATAAAGAAAGGATATAGCGGGGTTGCGGTCTTCACAAAAATTCAACCCAACGATGTTTCATTCGATTTAGGCATCGAAGAGTTCGATGCAGAGGGGCGTTTTATCCGACTCGATTTCGACAATTTTGTTTTGTTGAATATATATTTCCCCAAAGGCTATACCGACCACGAGCGGCTCGACTTCAAAATGAGATTTTATGATGCGGTTTACGATTATCTGCGAAAATTAAAACAGCAGAGGCAACATATCATTGTTTCGGGCGATTATAATACTGCACATACAGAAATTGATTTAGCAAGACCAAAAGAGAACGAAAATGTTTCGGGCTTTTTGCCAATTGAGCGTGTGAAACTGGATGAGCTTGTCGAAATGGGTTTCGTCGACGCTTTTCGGTTGTTCACAAAGGAGGGGGGACATTACTCGTGGTGGAGCCAAAGGGGAAGAGCCCGCGAAAACAACGTTGGCTGGCGAGTCGATTACCACTTTGTGACCAAAGAACTTGTCGGTTATGTCCAAAATTGCTATATGTTGCCGATGGAATTTGGGTCGGACCATTGTCCTGTTGTTCTCGAGTTTTCGGATAGTTTGTTGAATAAATAAGGTTAATTATGGGGAAATCAATTCTTGTTATTTTGGTTGGTAAAAGGAACGAAGCAGCGGTTAATGTACAAAAACTGCTGACTGGATGGGGATGTATGATTAAAACTCGACTTGGAATTCACGACGGTGTTCTCGAGAATTGTTCCGAAGAGGGATTAATCATTTGCGAAATGGTTGGCGAAAGAGAAAAACACGAAGAATTGGCAAGGAAGCTCAATTTGCTCAAAAGTGTCAAAGCGAAATTGATTCATCTGGAATTAGACCCAAAAAGCTGAAAACTTATTTTATACTTTTAATTTTGTTATTTAAGTTTAGATAATCTAAATGCAATAATTTTGAATATTTCCGTTTTAAGATTTTATTTAAAATCACGGAAAATGAGAAAGACGTTAGTTCTGTTTATTATTTCGCTTTTAGCTATAAGCGTTGCCTTTGCACAAACTTCGAAAATGATATTTCCCTCCGAAGATTTGCTCTATGAAGTTTCTTTTTTAGGTATTAAACTTGGCTCGATTAGAATTGTAACCGAGGGATACGAAACTTTTGGCAAATATAAAGTAGTCAAAACAGTTTCTTATATTGATTCTTATTCAGGGATTCCTTTTGTGGACTTACACGCTGTTTATCGCAGTTGGATGGACCCGTCGACAGTATTCTCTTATAAATTTACAGGTAGCACAAAGGAACAAGACTACTGGCTTTTCGACCAAACTATTTTTGACTACGATAATAAAAAGATAATTGCCGAAAAGTTCAAAAAGGGTGTTAAGTATCGTTCAAGAGTTATCTATACGACCAAAAAATGGAGCGATGGGTTATCGATATTCTTTTTAGCAAGGGAATTTGTTAAGTCCAAAAGAAACATCAAAATTCCAACAGTGATAGATGTCGACACTTGTTACACATACATAAATTTTGTTGGGAAAAGGGAAAGCGTAAAGATTTCGAGCATAGATTATCCTGTTCGAACTGTTTGGTTCAATGGAAGAGCCGACTGGACTGGAATATACGGCTTGACAGGGTACTTCGAGGGTTGGTTTAGCGACGATGACGCCAGCATACCGATTAAGGCAAAGATGAATGTATATGTTGGAAGTATAAACATTGAACTTATTAAGTGGAACCGAAAGGGTTGGGTTCCTCCTCGTGGTTAATTAAAGTCCTATCGCATCGAAAATAAAAGTGAATATTGTATCGGCAACTATAATGGCAAATATACCGCTGACGACCGAAATTGTTGTGTAAGTTCCCACGCTTTCGGCGCCTCCGCGAACTTGCATACCGCGGAAACATCCGAGAGTTGCAATCAAAAAGCCGAAGATGATGCTTTTGAATACGCCCGAGAAAACATCGCCCAAATCGACTGCAATCTGGAGTTGCGTAAAGTAGCCAACCGTTGTTATGTCGAGCATCGCCAAACCCGAAATGAGTCCGCCAAGTATCCCAGCCAAATTGCCGAACATTGTGAGCAGAGGAATAGAAAAGGTAACAGCAAGGACCCTTGGGATAATTAAGAAGGTAAATGGGTCGAAACCCATAGAGCGAAGGGCATCGATTTCTTCGGAAACTTTCATTGTGCCAATTTCAGCTGCAAAAGCTGAACCCGAGCGACCTGCGACAATTATTGCGGTCATCAATGGTCCGAGTTCTCGTGTAATTGATACGCCAATCAGGTCGGCGATATAAATGTCTGCACCGAATTGTTTAAGTTGTATTGCACCTTGATAGCCCGAAATTATCCCAATAAGCAGTAGTATTAATGAAACAATTGGCAGAGCAATTACTCCATTCTTCAAAAACAAGAGTGGAAAATCTTGCCAACGGATTTTCCGTCGCCCAATAATGGAAGCAAGGGATTTGACAAGCACTTCGCCAAAAAATTCAAAGAAGTAAACATAGTCCCAAAAGAACCGAACAATGCGGTCTCCAATCGAGGAAAAGTATGAAATGAAGTGCGATTCTTCGCTTGTCTCTTTTCGTTCGAAAATAGAGAGTTCCGAAAATTTTTGCAAAAAATTGGACAACTGAGGGGTCATTCCTGTCATCAAAAGTTCAATTCGTGCAGATTTTGCCCAGAATCGCAAATCGTTCACAAGCAAGACAACCGAAGAGTCGAACGATTTTACTTCGGAAAAATCCAGTTCCAACTGGTTGATGTTTGCAAAGGTCTTACCAAAGGGCTTGATTTTATCGAAATGGTGAAGGTTTTTAATAGTAATGGGTTGCAGGAAGTGGAGAATGCCTTTTTCATTCACAACTTCGTAAACATAATAATTTAATCCTTTTTCTTTCATAGTTTTGCAAATGTATTAACATAGAACAAATACAAATTAAAGAAAAATCATTGATGTTAAGGGAATGAGCAAAAAGAAGAAGGAAATAAAAGAGGAAAAGAATCCTGAGTTAGAAAAGGAAGCATTCTACCTGAGTAAGAAAACCAAAGTGAAAGGCACCCGAAGTATGGTTCGGGGGAAAGTTCTCGAAGTTCTCTTTGCCCACGAAGTAAGTGGCGAAGATATAGAAGAGCTATTCCAACATATTTTCTTTAGGATTTTTAAATTTGAATCGGAGGAGCCTAAAGAACATAAGTTGTTGACAAGAGAGGAAATATACGAACTTGAGGCTGATATTCCAATTGAATGGGATGAAGAAGACATCGAATTTGCCCGAGAGTTGATAAAGCATACACTTCGAACAAAAACTTTTGCTATTGAGTCGATTAAACAAACCATAGAGAACTGGGAGTTCGATAGAATAACGATGATTGACAGGATAATTCTGGAAATGGCAATAGCAGAATTACTAAATTTCCCTGATATTTCACCAAAAATTACAATCAACGAGGCAATCGAAGTTGCAAAGCAGTATTCCACCGACAAAAGCGGAATTTTTGTGAATGGGCTTCTCGATACTTTGTTAAAAAGGTTTATCAAAGAAGGATTAATTTCGAAGAAAGAGAATTGAAATGGAAAAAAGGAAGCAATTAATTGTTTTATCGGCACCAAGTGGAGCGGGCAAAACTACACTTGCCCGATTTTTACTTTCCTCGTTCCCCGACTTCAAATTCTCTATATCTGCAACGACGCGAAAACCCCGAGAAAATGAAGTCAACGGGAGAGATTATTTTTTTCTCTCAACCGAAGAGTTTAAAGAGTTGATTTCGAAAAACGAACTTGTCGAATACGAGCAGATATTTGATAATTACTATGGAACATTGAAATCGCAAGTTGAAAAAAGTTTAAGAAATGGTGAAACAATAGTTTTTGATATTGATGTTAAAGGGGCGTTATCGATTAAAAAGCTATATCCCGAAGAATCGCTTTTGATTTTTATTGCACCTCCATCGGTCGAGGTTTTAAAGCAAAGGCTTATTGCTCGGGGAACAGAAAGCCCCGAAGAATTGGAAAAAAGGTTAAAAAGGATTGAGATGGAGCTTTCGTTAAAAGATAAATTTGATTATGTTATTGTTAATGATGATTTAGAGAAAGCGAAAAAAGAATTGATTGAGATAGTCCAAAAAGAAACGATGCGTTTGTAATCGATTTGTTGTCAAGAATTTCCTTCCCTAAAAAGCCCATCTAAAATTATTTATTTAAAAGCACTTCAAGAAGCAAAAATAAATTTTAAACCTACCTAAAACTACATTCAAAATACAGAAAACCTAAATAAGTTGTTGATAATCAAAACCTAATCTAATATTGCAATTGAGTTTGTATAACAATTGATTTAAAAGGAGGAGACGAATGGCAAGAAAGGCAGGAGAATTAATTAGCCCCCACGGAAGCCCTACGCTAATCAAATTGCTTTTGGAAGGCGAGGAACTTGCCGAGGAGAAGAAGAAAGCCGAAACTCTGCTTAAAGTTCCAATTACGAGCCGCGAAACAGGCGACTTAATAATGATGGGAATTGGTGGTTTCACCCCGCTAACTGGTTTTATGGGATATGACGACTGGAAGAGTGTTTGCGAAGAAATGAAGATGCCCAGCAAGAATGGTTTATTCTGGCCAATTCCTATTACCGTATCGACTGACAAAGAAACCGCTGACAAAATCAAGATTGGCGACGAGATTGCATTGTATTCCGATGAATACGGCGAAATAATGGCTACGATGAAAGTGGAAGAAAAGTACAAAATCGACAAGGAATTTGAGTGCAAGAATGTTTACAAGACGACCGATATTGAGCATCCCGGAGTGAAAATGGTTATGGACCAAGCCGAGATTAATCTTGCCGGTCCGGTTAAGGTTCTAAGCGAAGGTCCATTCCCCGAGCAGTTCAAAGGAATTTACCAACGACCCGAAGAATCTCGTAAGATTTTTGCCGAGCGTGGATGGAAAACTATTGCAGCTTTGCAATTAAGGAACCCAATGCACCGTTCACACGAATATCTTGCAAAAATTGCTCTGGAAGTTTCCGATGGATTGTATATTCATCAATTAGTCGGAAAGTTGAAACCCGGCGATATTCCGGCAGAGGTCCGTGTCCGTTGCATCGATGTTTTGGTTCAAAACTATTTTGTCAAGGATACGGTAGTTCAAGGCGGATATCCTTTGGATATGCGTTATGCTGGACCTCGTGAAGCGTTGCTTCATGCTTTGTTCCGCCAAAATTATGGTTGCACTCATATGATTATTGGGCGCGACCACGCTGGCGTTGGCAATTACTATGGACCATTCGAGGCGCAGGAGATATTCGATGAGCTCTGGGATGGTGCTCTGCTCTGCCAGCCATTGAAGATTGATTGGACATTCTATTGCTACAAGTGCGAAGGTATGGCTTCGATGAAAACCTGCCCGCATTCGAAAGAGGACAGGCTATTGCTTAGCGGAACTATGCTGCGAAAAGCCTTATCCGAAGGTCAGGAAGTTCCAAAAGAATTTTCGAGACCCGAAGTTCTTGCTATTCTGCGCGAATATTATTCAGGTTTGGAACAGAAAGTCGAAATTAAGCTGCATCGAGCAGCAACAGGAGAATAAAATGGTACTTAATTCATTAACAAATTGGTTTTGTTTCACAAATCAAAAGGAGTACTGATATGCCAAGCTTCGTAATAGTCGACAAATGTGATGGTTGCAAGGCATTGGACAAGACTGCCTGCCAGTACATTTGTCCAAACGATTTAATGGTGTTAAACAAAGAAACGATGAAGGCTTACAATCGTGAGCCCGAATTGTGCTGGGAATGTTACAATTGCGTCAAAATCTGCCCAAACCAAGCAATTGAAGTGCGTGGTTACGCAGATTTCGTGCCTCTTGGTGCGCAGGTAACCCCGATGCGAAGTTCAGATTCAATTATGTGGACGGTTAAGTTCAGAAATGGAGAACTTAAGCGATTCAAGTTCCCAATCCGTACAACACCCGAAGGCTCTGCTGTTCCCGATGGCGGTTGGGAAACTGCTACCGATGATATCTCGAGCCCTCTACTCTTCACCGAGCCAGGTTCGCTTAAAATGGATTCATTATTCACACTTAATAAGTAAAATTTGTAGGACAAAAGGGAGAAAGAAATGGGACCATTTGAAACAGTAGAAGTCAACACTGATTTATTGATTGTCGGTGGTGGAATGGCTGCCTGTGGTGCAGCAGTCGAAGCCGCATATTGGGCAAAGAAATACGGGTTGAAAGTTACTTTGGTCGACAAGGCTGCTTTGGACAGAAGCGGCGCAGTTGCTATGGGTCTTTCGGCTATCAATTTATATGTGGATTTAAACTCCGGTAAGAACACTGTAAAAGATTATGTCGACTATGTTCGCAACGACCTTATGGGCATCACCCGTGAAGATTTAGTTGCAAATATTGCCCGACACGTAGACTCCACAGTACACTTATTCGAAAAATGGGGTTTGCCGATTTGGAAAGATGAAAACGGGAATTACGTTCACGAGGGACGCTGGCAGCTGATGATTAATGGCGAATCCTATAAAGTCGTTGTTGCCGAAGCAGCGAAGAATGCCCTTGGAATTGAAAATATTTACGAAAGAATATTTATCGTAGAGCCATTGATGGATGGCGACCGTTGCGCTGGCGCTGTTGGTTTCAGCGTCCGAGAGAATAAGTTCTATGTGTTCAAAGCCAAAGCCACATTGGTTGCAATGGGTGGTGCTGTGCACGTGTTCCGACCTCGTTCAACAGGTGAAGGTTTAGGTCGGGCTTGGTATCCACCTTGGAATTCTGGCTCCAGTGCTTACTTTACGATTATGGCTGGTGCCGAAATGACTTGCCAGGAAGTCCGATTCATCCCCGTTCGTTTCAAGGATGCATACGGACCAGTTGGTGCTTGGTTCTTGTTATTTAAATCGCGTGCAACAAATGCCTTTGGTGGCGACTATATGGTCGAACGAACCGATGAACTTGAGAAATGGCTACCCTATGGCAAAGTTAAACCCATTCCGGCGAACTTGCGAAACTGGCTGGGTATGCTCGATACAATGGAAGGCAAGGGACCAATCTATATGCGAACCGAAGAAGCAATTCAAAAGATAGCTGAACAATATAAAGATGACCCGAAGGCATACAAGAAGAAGATTAAAGAATTGGAAGAAGAGGCTTGGGAAGACTTCCTCGATATGACGATTTCTCAGGCAATTCTTTGGGCTGCAACCAACACATTCCCCGAGCAATCACCTTCGGAAATTGCTGCAGCCGAACCATACTTCATTGGTTCACACTCTGGTGCTTCGGGTGCTTGGGTTAGCGGACCCAAAGACCTTGCACCACCGGAATACTTCTGGGGCTATCCGAATATGTCGACAGTTAAGGGTTTGTTCTGTGCTGGCGATGCTTCGGGTGCTTCGAGCCATAAGTTCTCTTCGGGTTCCCACGCCGAAGGCCGTATTGCTGCCAAGGGTGCAATTGAGTATATCGTAAAAGAAAATCCGCAATTGAATTATGATGCAAATCAAATCGAAGAACTAAAGAAGAAGATTTATAAGCCGCTCGAAGTTTATGAAGCACACTACAAAGAAACGACCGACCCAGATATCAACCCGAACTATATCCGACCCAAGATGTTTATGTTCCGATTGCAGAAGATTATGGATGAATATGCTGGCGGAGTTTCTTCTCAATTCAAGACCAGCAAGCCGTTGCTCGAAAAAGGATTGCAGCTGTTGCAATTCTTGAAAGAAGATTCCGAAAAGCTTGCTGCTGCCGATTTGCACGAGTTGATGCGCTGCTGGGAAAACATCCATCGTATGTATCAAGCTGAAGCCCACGTTCGTGCTATCCTATTCCGCGAAGAAACTCGCTGGCCCGGTTACTACTTCCGAGCCGATAAGCCCTCGATTGACCCGAACTGGGAGAAATTTGTGAATATGACCTACGACCGCAAGACCGATACCTGGAACGTATTCACAAGAGATATAATCCACATATTCTAACATTTTGGTGTCCCGGGGTAACCCGGGACACCTCGCTTTTTGAAAATTGGGAGAAGAAAAGCAGGATTAAGGTGAAAGTAAACATCTTAATTCTGCCTTTCTATCCCGAGTTTTTGTTAAATAAAACCGGGAGAGAAATGGAAGAGAAATTTTATTGTAAGTATTGCGGAAGCGAAATAAAGAAAGTTTATTTGCCAGTGGATTCAGATTGGGGCGTTGAATATTTGTATGTTTGCTTAAATGACGAATGCAGGTATTTTCAAAGAGGTTGGGATTGGATGTGGAACAATTACCATGTCCACGCCTCCTATAGATTTATGGTTAACCCATTTACTGGGTATCAAGGTCCTTACCCAGTAACAAAAGAGAACGATATTAAAAACGCATATGTAGCAAAGTAGAAAGGAAAACAATGTTTGATAAAAATGCAAGGGTTTTAAATCAGGAAATTTTGGAGATTTATCCTAAAGTAAATCGGAACGAAAAGTTCTGTTTTGAATGTAATCCAAAAGTAGAATGTTTCAACAAATGTTGTAATGATGTGAATATTTTCTTAACACCATACGATATTGCCCGATTACGAAAAGCATTGGGGATAAGTTCGACTGAATTTCTGCAAAAATATACAATTTTGCCGATTGCATCGAATTTGCGTCATCCTATCGTTATGTTGCGAATGGACGAGAAGACACTTAACTGTCCATTCTTAACCCCCGAAGGTTGTTCTGTTTACGAGGACCGACCCTGGAGCTGCAGGATGTTTCCCGTTGGGATTGCTTCGCCAAACGAAGCCGAAAAACTCAACAACGGCGAAGAATTCTATTTCTTAATCAAAGAGGATGTTTGCAAAGGTTTTGAGCAGAAGCGTGAATGGACAATTGATGAATGGTTTATTGACCAAGGAATCGACAAATACCGTGAATTAGGTGATTTGTTTAAAGAAATTTCCTTGCATAAATTCTTTGTAACATCTCGTACAATTGAACCTGTCAAACTCGAAATGTTCTATATGGTTTGTTACGACATCGATAGATTCAGGCAGTTCCTATTCGAAAGCACATTTTTTAAGCGATTTGATGTTCCCGAAGAACGCAAAGAGAAAATTAAGAATGACGACGAAGAATTGATACGATTTGGTTTCGAGTGGTTACGATTTAGTATCTTTGGCGAAAAGATTTTTTCTTTACGAAAAGATTATCTTGATTTAGAAAAACATAAAGTTCAATAAAGTAAGGTAAATTATGCGGGACGTTATCGAGATTCGAAGTGACATAGAATTCATCAAGGAGATAAAGGAGCGAGGCGGAGAAACTTTAAAGAAATGTTATCAGTGTGCAACTTGCTCGGTTGTATGCGATTTATCGCCTGTTGAAAATGCATTCCCTCGCAAGGAAATGATTTGGGCAAGCTGGGGAATGAAAGATGAACTACTCTCGGACCCCGATATTTGGCTTTGCCACGGATGTATGGAGTGCAGCGAAAAATGTCCCCGCGGTGCCCGACCTGCCGACCTTTTGGCTGCGATTCGAGATTATGTTTACAAAAGCTTTGCTGTCCCCAAATTTATGGGAAAGGCTTTGGCTTCGCCAAAATATCTTCCTTTGCTTTTCTTACTTCCTATAGTTTTGATTTCTATTTTAATTTTAATAACCCAAGATTGGAATTTGAATAATCTTTTCCCAATCAAGCAAGGACCCTTCCGATACAAAGAGTTTATCGCTCACGGACCGATTGAAGCTTTATTCATTTCGGGTAATATATTGATATTTGCTTTTACTTTCTGGGGTTACAAGAAATACTGGGAAAATTTAAAATGCAAGTTGAACAAGCCTCGGGTATTGACTTTTTGGCAAGCTGTTTGGCAAGTTCTTGTCGATCTGATTTTGCATCGAAAGTTCAGGAGTTGTTCAACGAACAGTGCAAGATTTTGGGGACATTTGTTTATTTTCTATGGTTTCATTGGTGCAATGATTTCCACAGGTATTGTTGTGATTAATCTCTTGGGAATTTTTGGGAAGATATTACCCGAAGATATGAACATACCGATTAGAATGTTTGCAGGTTTTAATATAAACAATCCCGATGAATTACGAGAGTTCGCAGGGTTGTTGACTAAACTATTTGGAATCTTTTCGGGCTTGCTAATTGTCATTGGTAGCCTTATGTGCCTTATCAGGAGATATAGAACCAATAAGCAACACGGCAAGTCGAGTTATAGCGATATGCTATTTTTGTGGGTTGTTTGGGGCGTTGCGTTTACGGGACTCCTTTGCGTTGTTTTCCGTCTTAGTCACGCTGCAATTTTAGGATACCCAACATATTTTATACATTTAATTTTGGTTTATTTCCTTTTGTGGTATATGCCCTATTCCAAATTTGCTCATATGGTTTATCGCTTTTTAGGTTTAATATTTTTGAAAATGTATGGTCGAGAAAATAAAACTTTAGGTCGCTTTTATTCTATTAATTAATTATGTTTGTTTAATTTAAGGTGTAAATATGGCAGAACAAATGAAAAAGTACGAAACCCCGATGCTCGATGAGTTGGAAAAAGGACCCTGGCCTAGTTTCGTCAAGGAAATCAAGGCTGTGGCGGAATGGAATCCGATGGCGAACGATCTTCTGGGCTTGCTTGAGCGTTCCTATCGTGATAGGATAGGACACTGGAAGCACGGAGGAATCGTTGGTGTTATGGGATACGGGGGTGGCGTTATCGGGCGATACACAGATTTGCCCGAAGAGTTTCCTAATGTTTCGCATTTCCACACGATGCGTATTAATCAACCGGCAGGCTGGTTCTACACAGCCGAAGCGCTTCGCACTCTTGCCGATATTTGGGACCGTCACGGTTCCGGTTTGACTAACTTCCACGGTTCTACTGGCGATATTATATTCCTAGGTACCCGCACCGAGGAACTCGAACCAACTTTTGCAGAACTGACTCAAGCTGGTTTCGACCTTGGTGGTTCTGGTTCCGATATACGAACCCCAAGCTGTTGTTGTGGTATGGCACGCTGTGAATGGGCTTGCTACGATACAATGGAATTAACATATTTCCTGACGCAACATTATCAAGATGAGATTCATCGACCTGCTTTTCCCTATAAGTTCAAAATCAAAGCGTCGGGATGCCCCAACGATTGCGTTGCAGCTGTTGCACGAGCCGACTTTTCCATNATCGGCACTTGGCGCGATGAAATTCAAATCGACCAAGAAATGGTTCGTGAGTATGCCAAAAATGGGGTCGATATTAACAAAGAAATTGTGCAATTATGCCCCGGAAAATGTATTGAGTGGGATGGAAATGAATTAAAAATCGACAATAGCAGCTGCCGTCATTGTATGCACTGCATTAACGTTATGCCAAAGGCATTGGCTCCAGGCAAAGACCGTGGTGCTTGCATTTTGTTGGGTGCGAAAGCTCCGATTGTCGAAGGTGCAATCCTTTCTTCTGTTATTGTTCCTTTTGTTAAACTCGATGATGAAGAATCTTATAATGATATTGTAGAACTTATTGATGCAATTCTTGAGCCTTGGATTGAAGAAGGAAAGAATAGGGAGCGAATTGGTGAATTTGTGCAAAGAGTTGGGCTTGGGAATTTCCTCGAAGCAATTGGGTTGGATCCTCAACCCGAGATGATTCGACATCCTCGAACCAATCCATATGTTTTCTATGAAAATTATTTAGAAGAAGAATAATTTTTTAATTTTGTTAAATAAAAAAGGAGAAAAAGATGGCTGAAACAGTTCAAAAAAGGATAACAGATATAGGACCACCGCATTACGAGAAATTCTTGCCTCCGATAATTAAAGAAAACTATGGGAAATGGAAATATCATGAAATTCCAAGACCGGGCGTTATAGTTCACACTGCCGAAAGTGGGGCTAAACTTTATACAGTTCGAGCGGGGTCCCCTCGGTTGCTTAGCACTGCAAAAATCCGAAAATTTGCAGAGCTTGCAGAAAAATATTCTGATGGCTATTTAAGATTTACCTCTCGGCATAATGTAGAATTTTTGCTCACCGACCCATCGAAAATCGACCCATTGATTCAGGAATTAGAGGCAATTGGTCACCCAGTTGGTGGAACGGGCAATGCTATTTCCAGTATGGTTCATACGCAAGGTTGGGTGCATTGCCACTCTTCGGCAACTGATGCTTCTGGGGTTGTAAAAGCAGTTATGGACGAATTGATTGATTATTTCAAAACAATGAAGCTCCCAGCAAAGATTAGGCTGTCGCTGGCTTGCTGTTTGAATATGTGCGGTGCTGTTCACTGCTCTGATATAGCAATTCTTGGAATCCATACCCGCCCACCCAAAGTTAATCACGAACTTCTACCTAAGGTTTGCGAAATTCCGAATGTTGTGGCTTCGTGCCCTACTGCTGCAATTAGACCTTCTACTTATCAGGGTAAGCCGAGTGTTGAGGTCGAAGAGGAAAGATGTATGTATTGCGCCAACTGCTACACTGTTTGCCCAGCAATGCCATTGAATAATGCCGAAACCGATGGAATTTCTATTTGGGTTGGTGGTAAGGTTTCGAACGCAAGGACCGAGCCGATGTTCTCGAAGCTTGCAGTTCCGTATTTGCCAAATAATCCACCACGCTGGCCCGAGGTTGTTCAAACAGTTAAGAAGATAGTCGAAGTTTGGGCTGACAATGCTCACAAGCACGAAAGAGTTGGTGAATGGATTGAAAGAATTGGTTGGCCTAAATTCTTTAAACTGACTGGAATAGAATTTACAAAACAGCATATTGACGACTTCAAACATGCTGGATTAACATATAAGACCTCTGTTCATTTAACATATTAGGAGGAGTTATGGCAGAAAAAGTTAGTGTCGAGGAAGTTGCTGAAGCAATGTATAAAATGGTGAAAGATACGATGGGAATGAAAAAGTGGAAAGCCACCGATTTACAAAAGGCTGCGATAGAACTTTTTGGCGAAGACCGATGCGACAAAAATCTTTGCAAAGAAGCGATAAAGGAATTGGTAAATTCCGGAAGGTTGGTCTATACTTACTTTGGTGGCAGCTACCTCGAAATTCCTCATAAAGAGGGAGCTCAAAACGACTGATGCCGCAACGAATGGGCTCCACTCAACGGAGCCCATTTGTTTAATTTTAAGGAGTACTGAATGAAATTCCATCGTCCAAGAATAATTATTGCAGGAACTTCTGGTGATAGCGGGAAAACCCTTGTAGCGGTTGGCTTGGCTTCAGCCTTGAAAAAAAGGGGCTTTACCATTTTCCCTTTCAAAAAAGGACCCGATTATATCGACCCAATGTGGCTTTCCAAAGCTGGGGCGGCTGTTGCACGAAACCTCGACACTTTTATAATGGGAAAGAGAGCAATTCTCGATTCCTTCCTGCTCAATACGCACGACAACGGAATTGCTATCGTCGAAGGCAATCGTGGATTGTACGACGGATTCGACGAGAATGGAACTCACAGCACCGCCGAGCTCGCTAAAATTCTCGACTGCCCTGTAATCCTTGTGGTTAATGTTCCCAAAATGACTCGAACTGCTGGGGCAATAGTTTGGGGGTTGAAGTATTTTGATATTGGATTGAACATTGCTGGGGTTGTAATTAATAACTTTTCTGGGAATCGACACAAGGAAATCATTTCGCGGTCAATTTCGGAGATGGCAGGGGTTGAAGTTATTGGTGCAATTCCAAGATTGCCCGAGGCAACTCTTTTCCCTTCGCGTCATCTGGGGTTAACAACCCCATTCGAGTTCGCCGAAGCCGAAATGGCAATTGCAAATGCAACTGAAATTGTTGAAACATATGTTGACTTGGATAAAGTTACTAATATTGCAACTTCTGCACGAGATATTTTTGTTTCTGAACTTCCAACAGCCCCGTCGTCAAGTTACAAAGGTGTGAAAATAGGTTATCTATACGATAAAGCTTTTTCTTTTTATTATAAAGAGAATCTTGAAGCACTCGAACGAGAAGGGGCAGAGGTAATTCCTATTTCCTCAATCGAATCGACTGAACTTCCCGATGTTGATGGTCTTTATATTGGAGGAGGATTTCCCGAAACAAATGCTTTGGAACTTTCCGAAAATAAATCATTTATCGAAGACCTTCGCAATAAAGCAGAAAATGGCTTGCCAATATTCGCAGAATGTGGCGGAATGATGTATTTGGCTGAAGAACTAAATTACAATGGTTCTTATCGAATGGTGGGCGTTTTGCCTGTTAAAATTTCAATGAGCAAGCGTCCGATTGGACACGGATATTTCGAAGGAATTGTAGATAGACCAAATCCATTTTTCTCTGTTGGCTCGCTAATCCGTGGGCACGAGTTTCACTATTCATTTATTAGCGAGACACTTGGCGATTTGGAAACCTGCGTGAAAGTTAATTTAGGAACAGGCATTGGACAGAATCGTGATGGGATAGTTAAAGGAAATACATTTGCCTGTTATTTTCACATTCATTCGATTGGAAATCCTGATTGGGCAAGGAATTTTGTTGAAATTTGTTTAAAAAATAAAAACAAGGTAATACACAGAAATTTAAATAATATTGTTAAATAGTGTTATAATTAAGTAATTTTATTTTGTCAAAAAAAGGAGAAATGAAATGGCAACACAAAAAGAAGCAATTGAAAAATTAGTTGAACTTTTGAAGCGATGGCAAAAAATCGAAGATGCTTCGATTAAGAACACGACCGAGATAATTAAGAAAACCGACAACCCGCTGGTACATTTAGTTATGGAAATCATTCGCCAAGATTCTGTTATGCACCGCCGTGTGCAGCAATTGATAATTGACCACTTCGAAAAGCAGCCAGTTACAATGAATCCCGAAGAACTCGCCGCTTTTTGGTCGTTGGTCGAGGAACACGACGATGTGGAAAAGAAAACTATTGCATTAGCAAAAGAGGCACTTCAGGATGTAAAAAGCCCAATCGCAAAATATTTGCTTGAATATTTGCTTTACGACGAAACCAAACACGATAACTTATTGGAAGAGATGGACAAGATAAAGAAGGGGATGTATCCCTACGGTGGTTATTAAAAATTAAATATGTAAAACAAAACAAGGGGTGCGAAAATGGGACTTGTAAAGAAAGATAAAAAGCCTTTGGGAAAGATTAGGGGAACAAGCACAGGAACATCTGGGGTTGAGACTTCACCGCTTCGACCGACGCATGTTCCCAAACTTGCCCCCTGTCGTAGCGGTTGCCCGAACGGGACTAAAATCCGCGAAGTCCTTCTCGCAATTGCTCAAACAGAAGACCGCGGTAGAACCTACGATGAATCCTACCGCTTAGCATTCGAGATACTTGCCGAGCGTAATCCTTTCCCAGCAGTTTGCGGGCGTGTTTGTCCGCATCCTTGCGAGGAAAATTGCAATCGCCAGTACAAAGACGGCGCCTTGAATATACATAGTATCGAACGGTTCATTGGCGATTATGCTTTGCAACATAATTTCCCCTTACCAAAGCTAACGAATGAAACATATCCCGAGAAAATTGCTGTTATCGGTGCGGGACCTGCGGGTCTGTCGTGTGCGTATCAGCTTGCCCGTCGTGGCTACAAGGTTACCGTTTTCGAAGCATTCAGCAAGCCCGGTGGTATGCTTCGCTATGGCATTCCAAAATATAGACTTCCCGAAGATGTTTTGGATAAAGAGATTCAAAGAATCGTCGAACTGGGTGTCGAGATTAAATGTAATACTGCTGTTGGTCGCGATATTCCTTACGAAACAATTCGTGATACTTACGATGCTGTTTTTGTTGGAATTGGAGCCCACAAGGGTAAAAGCCTTGGGCTTCCGGGCGAAGATGCACCAAATGTTTTCACAGGCACTGAGTTTTTGAATAAGGTTAATTCTGGGCAAAGAATTGATGTCGGTAAAAAAGTCCTTGTCGTTGGAGGTGGCGATACGGCTATCGATGCTGCGCGGGTTTCACGTCGTCTCGGTGCCGATGTAACTATACTTTATCGAAGGACGAGAACCGAGATGCCAGCAATCGAAGAGGAAATTGTTGGAGCCGAAGAAGAAGGTGTCAACATTGTTTTCCTTGTTGCCCCGAAAGAGCTAATTCTCGAGGATGGCAAAGTTAAAGCTGTGAAATGCCAGAAGATGCAACTTGGCGAACCCGATGAATCTGGGCGACGACGACCAGTTCCAATTGAAGGAGCCGAAGAAACCTATGAATGCGATACATTGATTGCGGCAATCAGCCAGGAACCCGATTTCTATGGGTTAGATTATTTAAGAGAAGGCAATAGTTGGATTAAAGTTGACGAGAATTTCAGAACCAAAGACCCGAAAGTGTATTCGGGTGGCGACGATTTAGAGCTGGGCTTGGTTACAATTGCTATTTACCAAGGGAGAATGGCTGCCGAGACGATCCACAGTACATTCAGGGGTATTCCCATCGAAAAAGACCCTGAGCTATCTTATCCTTTGGCTACGAAAGACAGAATCGTCTTCACTTATTACACTGAAAAATATCGAAACGAAGCTTTAAGATTACCTCCCGATGAGCGTTTGGCAGAGCTCGAAAAGGAAATAACCTGCACATTGACCGAAGAACAAGTTATCGACGAAGCCCGCAGGTGTATGAGTTGTGGTTCCTGCTTCGATTGTGGTACTTGTTGGAGCATTTGCCAAGACCAAGTAATTCACAAGCCTGTGCAAAGATTTCAAACGTATACTTTCAAACTCGAGCTTTGCAAAGGATGTAATAAATGTGCCGAAGCCTGTCCGTGTGGTTATATCGAGATGAAGGACCCATTCACTGGTCAGATAGCACCACGCGACCCCGAAACAGGAAAAGTCATCTACGCTGGATGATAAATTAACATTGTTGGTATGTTTAATAATTAAAGGAATTTAAAAATGCCAGTTTTTGAGTGGAACGAAATTAAGATTGAAGTCGACGAAGACGGCTTTATGGCAAACCCCGAGGAATGGAACGAGCGGGTAGCCCTTGCCCTTGCATCGACCGAAGGTTTAACTGAATTAACACCAGACCATTGGAAGGTAATCAATTACCTCCGCGATTATTACAAGCAATATGGAATCGCACCTATGATTAGGAAACTTTGCAAGGAAACGGGCTTCACTTTGAAACAAATCTACGATTTGTTCCCATCGGGTCCAGCCAAAGGTGCTTGCAAGGTAGCTGGGTTGGCAAAACCTACCGGATGCGTTTAATTGTTCTTTGAACTTGTTTGGATACCAATGGCAGAGAACTAGCTCAGGTTCTCTGCCATTGATGCCTGTTAGGGCTAATTTTAAAAGATATTTGTCTTTTGAAATTAGCTTTAACAAAATTCGAGGGGATATGGAATTCATTCATTTTGCATTTTATTTTGGCTTGCTATTGTTTTTGATTCTTGTAATTAACAAAGCCTATAAAATAGCAACTTCCCCTGTTCATCTTCGTTGGGAATTATATCCTGTTGCACACGAAAAAGGGAAAGCAAAATACGGTGGCTCGTATCTCGAAGATTTTGAGTGGTGGGTTAAACCCCGTGAACGGGACCTTTTGAATGAGATATGGACTATGTTCCAAGAGATTGTCTTTTTGAAAGGTGTTTGGGAACACAATCGACCTCTGTGGTTTGGCTCGTTCCCATTTCATTATGCTCTTTATCTTTACATAGTTACAACTCTACTTGCTTGGGTGGGATTAATCTTTGATTGGTCAAGTTCTTTGAATCCTGCTTTGCAAAGCAATTTGTTCGACACATTGCTGAATGTTCTTCTATGGATTGTCTCGATTTTGGGCATTGTCGGAGCGATTATTTTATTGCTTAAAAGGATTTTTGACGAAAACCTGCGACTTTATTCCAACCCAAGTCATTATTTTAACATTTTGTTGATTGGTTCTCTTTATGTTACAAGTTTTATATGGCTAACAAGTTCCGATAATGCTATCGGAGAGTTCCTTGGATTCTATCGTGGTGTTTTTACTTTTAGCTCAGTTGGAAATCTTCCAGTAATAGGTTACATTCATTTTTATCTTTTGTCATTCTTCTTGTTCTATTTGCCATTTACCCATATGACCCATTTCTTTACCAAATACTTTACATATCACAAAGTCCGTTGGGACGACGAGCCTAATTTCCCAGATAGCGAAATTCGAAAGAAGTTGCTTGAACAGTTGAATTTTCCAGTGCAATGGTCTGCTCCACACATTGCAGCCGATGGGAGGAAAACTTGGCTTGTCATAGCTTCATCTCCATTACCAACAAAGGAGGACAACAATGGCTGAAAAGAGAAAAATTAAAATTACAGATATTAGCAATCCAAATTTAAATCCGCTTGTTGAAATTAAACCAACAGACACAATCGAATTGCCCCCGCCATACGACAAGTTGGAAAATCTTCCCGGGTTTAAAAAGATTAGCGAAAGCGCTCGCCAAGTTGTCGATGATTCCCTCGACGGAGTTGTTGCTGTTGGCGTGCCTAAGCCCAAAAGTGAAGAAGAAGAACAACAACTTGTCGAAAAGTTCATTTCGGGTTTGATTAAACTTTTCTCGAAAGAAAACAACTGGACATTTCTTCAGCCTCTGATTTTGACTATGGAGCATTGCGCCAAATGCCAAACCTGTGCCGAAGAATGCCCAATTTTCGAAGCAAGTGGTTACGAAGAAATTTATAGACCGACTTACCGAGCAGAGATTCTGCGTAGGCTCTACTTTAAGTATGTTAAGCCGGGAAGTCCTCTGCTGAAAAAATTTCAAGTTGGGGATATTGAATTAAACTGGACTTTGATTTCTCGTCTTATCGAATTGAGCTATCGTTGTACGATTTGTCGGCGCTGTGCCCAAGCTTGCCCAATTGGTATTGACAATGGGCTAATTACACACGAGCTTCGCAAGCTTTTCAGCCAAGAATTAGAAATTGCTCCGAAAGAAGTGCACGAGAAAGGAACAGTGCAACAACTACTTGTTGGTTCTTCAACGGGTATGACGCCAGAGGTTGTCAAAGATAATGTTGCTTTCATCGACGAAGACCTTTCCGAAAGGTTAGGAATCAAAGTCGAGACAAAGTGGGATGTTTATGGCGCTGATTATTTATTGCTTCATAATGCAGGTGAATTTCTTTCTTGGCCCGAAAATCCAGCCGCGTTTGCAATACTTTTAGATGCCGCCGGAATAAAATGGACTCTTTCGAGCGACCTCGTTGGCTACGATGGAGTTAACTACGGTGTTTGGTACGATGACTTCCAGTTTTCAAGAATTGCACAGAAACATTTCGAAATAGCGAAGAAACTTGGTGTCAAGGCTATTATTATGGGAGAATGTGGACACGAATCGAAATCTTTGGCAATTATTGCTGAACGGATTTTTGGGAATGAGATTAAAACTATTAACGCAATGACTTTGATTGAGCAAATTGTATTTAGCGGGAAAATTAAATTTGACCCATCGAGAAATTATTTCCCCGTTACATTACACGACCCCTGCAATATCGTTCGGTTGATGGGAATAGTTGAACCCCAGCGAAGAGTGTTGCGTTATTTGGCTCCGAAGTTCCGTGAAATGGAGCCTCACGGGGTTGAAAACTACTGCTGTGGCGGTGGAAGCGGTTTTGCCGTTATGACTCCATACAACTTTCTCGACTGGAGGATGCATATCAGCGGGAGGAAGAAGTTTAAGCAAATTTTGGATGCTTTCAAAGATGAACCGCCAGGACCGGAAGTACCTAAGTATGTTTGTGCTCCTTGCTCAAATTGCAAAGGACAAATCCGTGATATTTTGGATTATTACGGAGCCAAAGAAAAGTCGGGTATCTACTATGGCGGTTTAGTAGAACTCGTTGTCAATGCAATGGCTGATTTGAAAGAGCCTTTTATAGATTTTTCGATGATGTAGAAGTAGTTTCGTTAATCCTGAATATT
>RCNO01000040.1 GCA_003731685.1 Bacteroidetes/Chlorobi group bacterium MS-B_bin-24 | reverse complement strand
AAGATGTAAACATAGGGCTATTACACCTTGCAGAAGTGAAAAAGCTGTTTATCAAAAGACATCGGATGTTTTTGAAACATCCGATGTCTGAATAATCGAATTGGAGTTGCAAGCCTTTGAACAAATATGTTCGTAGTGGAACTGGGAAAGGAAAACAAGGAGCTATTAAACCTTCCCCAAAGTGAGAATGTTTTGGTTGCTTTAAAACTAAATGGAAAAGCCTATTGAACAAACAATTTAGGCTGATTTTTTATTGATTTTTAAAAAGTTTTACTTTTTGAAAATTTTTTTGAATAAAAATTTGGAAATAAAATTTTTTTGTTTAATTTTGCAGTGGTAGAAAGTGGGAGATTTTCCCAAAGAATTATAAATTAGTGGGGTAAAGTGGAATGACATTTTTGCAAGGAAGTGAGCAGTTTGTAATCGACAGCAAAGGTAGAATCACTTTGCCCCAGTATATGAGGCGTTCTTTGAATCCCGAAGCACGAGATACATTCAATTTGACTCGGGGCTTCCGTAGGTGTATTTTGGCTTATCCAATTGACCAATGGGAGAAAATCCAAAATATTCTTCGTGGTTTGAATCCTTTTAATCCCGAGAATGACAAGATTATTACATTTTTGACGATGTATTCAAAGGAAGTTACGCTCGATGCCCAAAACAGAATACTTTTGCCAAAAGTTTTGCTGCAATATGCCAGAATTGATTCAAAAGTTCTGATTGTTGGGAAAATTGACCATATCGAGATTTGGAATCCTGAAGAGTTCGATAAGATTTATACATTCGACGAACAGGAATACGAGCAGATTTTCGAAAAGGTGCTTGGTTCGAGCTATTTCAATGGCGAAAGTAAAGAGGAGCCGGCGGGTTGAACAGGTTTTCGGCGTATGGACGATAAATTAAATGTATATCATACGCCTGTTCTTTTGAAAGAGACGATAGATTTATTGTTTACGAAAGCTGACGGGATTTATATCGATGGAACTATTGGAGGTGGCGGACACAGCGAGGCTCTTCTTGCGAAGTTGAGTTCTGGGGGGAAGATTTTCGGGTTCGACAAGGACCCAGAAGCGATTGAGCATTGCAAAGAAAAGTTCAAAAATGAACTCGAGAAGGGGGAAAATTCGAGGATTGAACTTTTCAATGAATGCTTCAGTAAGGCATGCAGTATAACGAGACATCGGGGGGAATGGACAGGTTTTCTGCTCGATTTGGGGGTCTCGTCACGGCAGCTCGATGAGAGCCGCCGTGGCTTTTCGTATCGCGCGGCTGGTCCATTGGATTTGCGCTTTTCGCCGCACGGTAGAACAGCAGAAGACCTTGTCAATGCAGTAGACGAGGAAGAATTGGCGGCTCTTCTTCGAAAGTTCGGAGAAGAGCCTTTCGCCAAAAAAATTGCCCGAAGAATTGTCCAACAACGGAAAATCGCTCCAATTCGTACGACAATTGACCTTGCGAGAATTGTCGAAAGTGTCGTGCCTCGGCGAAGTCTGGCAAGCTCGCTTTCACGCGTTTCCCAAGCTTTAAGAATTGCTATCAACGATGAACTGAATGTATTGCACAATGCGTTGCATTCCGCCTTGCAATGTTTAGGTAATCGTAGCCGTATAGTCGTTATTTCGTACCATTCGCTCGAAGACCGCATCGTCAAAAACTTCTTCCGTCAATTTTCCAAAGGCGAAGAGGCATCAAGTTCTATGCCAAAAATTAAAATTTTAACAAAGAAACCATTGGTGCCATCCGAAGATGAGGTAAAGAACAATCCACGCTCAAGAAGTGCGAAATTGCGTGCTGGCGAGGTTGTATTTTAAACCAAGGCAAGCAGAATAAATAGCGAAACCAACCCGTATTTGAATAATGGCTTGAGAAGTTTTCGGTGGGATGCAATATTCTCGAAAGCAAAGATGATGCTAAACGACGATACCATTACTAAAATTGCAATAGTAAAGGATTCTAAAATTCCAAATTGGCGCTGGTGTAGAACTGCAAAACTTGGGTACCAAGGCAAACCATAAAGAATAACTAAATGAACAAAATATACTACGAGAGCGTTTTTGCCTAATGTTTTGGCAAAGTAATTTATGAATTCATATTTGCCGAGATATTTTTGATGAAGAAATGTAATTAAAGCTAATAACATTAGAACGAGCCCAAGTCGGATAATCGACATTCCGGGATTCCCTTTGAAAATATCGTAAAAAGGTAGATTAAGTAAGTTAATCAGGAAGTAAGTGATTGTTCCAAACGCAACGAGCGGCAAACTCCATCGAAAGCCCACTTTTCGAATGATTTCGGGTCTTTCCTCGAGTTTAAATCGTTCCAAATAGGTTCCGAACGCTACGCCAAAGAAAATGAAGCCCGAAAAAGGAAATATCGGGAAATAGGAGCCTTTGCTTAATGAAAAGTACGGGGCTAACCACATTGGGAGATATTCGTACCAGTTTACCAGATGAACGAAAGGGGTTAATATGAAAATTATAATACCTGTAACCAAAGAAATTATTCCAAGTTGCTTATTGTCCTTTGTTAAAAGGAAATAAGCCAAAACCCAGAGCAAAGTAACTCCAATCAACTGCAGAATATTGATTTGGAAGAACGGAATCAAGATGGATTTTTGAACGAAGAAAATGTGGAATGCTCTTTGGACAGGGAAGTTAAGGAAGTAGCCGAGAAAAATCAGAAGCAAAGCAGTTTTGATTCGCTTGTAAACAATTTCGGGAGAAACTTTGCTGTTAATTCGCTTGTTTGCAAAAACTTGAACGATGCCAGAGATCAGCAGAAAAGTTGGAGCGGTCAAACCCCGCAAAAAATCCCAGAAATTCCAAGGGAATTGAGTTATCGAATACAAGTCGGGTTTAACAAGGTCGAAAAATGAATGACCGACAATCATCATCATCATAGCGATGACACGCTTCAGGTCGAGATATATGAGCCTTTGACTTTGCCGTTCCATCTTTGTAAATTTAAGAGTTTTAAGTCGAAAGTGAAATTAATTTATTTTAATACATATCCTGTTTCTTTTGCCCAAAACAGCAAATCTAAATCTGCTGGTCGAATGCCAATTGAATTGGCAAAATCAATGAAAATGCTTTCAATTTCAAGATATTTTCGTGGTGAAGAAATTTTCGTCTCTTCGGGAATAACTCCGTAGTGAACCAAATTTTTGAGTATGTGGCGGTCTAAAATCGCAAAGTCCTTGTATCCAATGTTCCGAAGGAAGTGGGACGCTTCTTTATAGCCAAAGCCATCGACATTTTCTACAAGTAGTTTGCGTTTTTCTGAACTGGAAATGTTGCTTTCGAGGATTTCCATTATTCGCTTCCAATGAAGACGGGCAGATTGTAGTCGTTTCGCTTTTGTGTTGTGAAACCGAATGTAGAACTTAATTGTTGGAGTGCCATCGGTTTCGTCACCACGCAAAACATTTACAGGATTAAATCCCAGTTCAAAAAATTTTTTCCTTTTTAATATTTCGATGGCTCGCAGAGCGTGTTCTGCTTTTGTGGCTGGGGTCAAAAGACAAAAGCAAAGCTCGTAAAAGTATTCGGTTTTTGGCACGCTTGCAAAGGCTTCCTGGGTTTCCTTTATCGAAAGTTTAAATTTTTCGTAAAGTTGGAAAATTTCGTCCATTGGATTAAATCAAGAGAATTGAAATTTCCTACGATGTGCGTTTAATACTACCCCAGCAAGAAAGCAATTTACAAGGAAAAACGAGCCGCCGCTGCTAACAAATGGCAAAGGTATTCCCATCACGGGGAAAATGCCTATTGCCATCCCAACATTTTCGGCAAAGTGGAAAATTAGCATAATGGAATAACTTAATATTGCATATTTCAAAAATATCGATGGTGTTTCTAAGCCAATTTTTATTGTCCTGCGAATCAAAATAAAGAACGCAATTATTATCGAAATTGAACCAACGAAGCCAAACTCTTCGGCCGGGATAGAAAAAACAAAATCGGAACTTTGAGCATAAACATATTGAAGTTGGGTTTGAGTGCCCGAAAAAGGTCCTTTCCCCAAGAATCCACCGCTACCTACCGCAAGCAATGATTGCACAAGGTTGTAGCTTCCCTTCAGTGGTTCATAGCTTGGGTCGACAAATGCTTTGATTCTCTTTTGTTGGTGTTCGGGCAAGTAATGGATAAGTTCTTTGCTTCCGAGTGCAACGACAATACTCAATGCAATTGTTATTATTGTTGTGGCAAACTCCCTTTTGTTCGCCACCACAAGGACAAGCCCAAAAAGAACAAGAACGAGAAGAAATTCGGGCAGTCCCTTCAAATAAAACAAGGTTAGGAAGGGAATGCCGATTAAAGCAAGCAGGAAGTTGAGATTGAGACCAGCCCAGAAGAGTATTCCCCAAAAGATTGCCAAAATTACTACCGAAGTTCCAAAATCAGGTTGGAGAATAATCAATAGGATTGGAATGAGAAAAATAAGAGAGAGTATTCCCAAACCTCTTACATTGCTCAAGGAAACGCCGGGAATGGATAGGAAAGAAGCAGATGTAAGTATCAGGGATAATTTAGCAAATTCGGCTGGTTGAATCGAATATGATCCGATTCGTAACCAGCCTTTCGTCCCAAATTGTGTAGAACCAATAAACAGCACAAGGATTAACAAAAGAATAGAAAAAATGTATAATGGAAGCGAAAGGTTCCGGATTTTGTCTTCGGGAACGAAAGCAACCACAATCATTAAAATTATTCCCCAAAAGGCGTAGGTAATGTGTTTGTTGAAATTTGCCAGATTGTCGGCGTTCAAGCTATTGCTATAAACCGAGTAGAAACCAACAAGAATCAAGAAGAGCAAACTACCAACGAACCAAAGGTCGAAGTATTTGCCGAGCGATTTTGTACCAATTTTAATCTTTTTCATTTCAAAATTCAAATGGCTTACCAATAATTCTTTGGTATGCTTCTTTGTACTTTTCGACTATTTGTTTGATGATGGCTTCGGGTAGATGCGGCGGCGGTGGGACTTTGTTCCAGTTTAATGATTCGAGGTAATCACGAAGAACTTGCTTGTCGAAATTGTATTGTGGTTTGCCCGGAGCGTAGTCTTCTTTCAACCAAAAGCGGGAAGAATCGGGAGTCAAGACCTCGTCGATTAGTATTAATTCGCCATTTTCGTGGATTCCAAATTCAAATTTTGTATCGGCAAGTATCAGGTTTCTCGATTCAAGATAATTCGAAGCGAAGTTGAACAGATTCAAAGAAATATCACGGACTTTTTCGGCAAGTTCTGTTCCAAGTATATTTTTAGCATATTCAAAATCGACGTTTTCGTCGTGTCCGACTTCTGCCTTTGTGGAAGGAGTGAAAATTGGCTCGGGCAATTTTTGGAATTCCACCAAACCTTCGGGCAAGGGAATACCGCAGATTGTCCTGCTTTTTTTGTATTCTTTCCATCCAGAGCCTGCAATGTATCCGCGAACAATTGCTTCGATGGGAAGAGGTTTGCATTTGCGAACAAGCATCGAGCGACCTCGAAGTGTTTCGCTATATTCTTTGCATTCGTCGGGATAATTAGTTACATCATCGGTTATGAAATGGTTCGGAACAATATGTGTGGTATTCGTAAGCCAGAACTTCGAGATTTGGGTGAGGATAATTCCTTTGTAGGGTATAGGCTCGTGCATAACAACATCGAACGCAGAGATTCTGTCGGTTGCGACGAAGAGCAATACATTGCCGAGGTCGTAGATATCGCGAACCTTGCCACGGTTCTTCAATTTGAGATTTGGAAAGTTGGTTTTTAGAATTGGTTCCATAATACAATTATTTTGTTATAAAAAACAATATACTCAATTAAGTTGTAAGAATATTCAAGAATGGAAAAGTAGATTAAAGCAACAACAAAGAGGAATAAGATTGTCCAGAAAAAAGCCTTCGAAGGTCGAACGTCGAAAACAATCCAAATTGATTTAATTAGTCTTTGTAAACACCAGAGAATTACAATTAAAAAGAAGATATGGAACGAGTATGTTAAAATTGTTGATATTGGAAGAATTCTGTTGATAAAGACCGCAACAGGAAGCAAAAGAATAATTGGTTGAAGAGCCCAGATAACCATTTTGAAAGTATCGTCGAAAAATATTTTGGAGCGAACGAAAAATGATGCAATCTTTAATAGAAGTGCAAGGAGTAATATTTTAAGGCAAGCTGCGATTGTAAAGACTACGATAGCGAGCAATGGATTCCAAGCCAATTTATAAAGCCATTCTCTAACAAAGTAATTAGGGATAAACGCGCCGGTTAATAGTTGGAAGCCTTCGTTTGTTCGGTAGTAGTTTAACACGGCTGAAAGGAAAGTGGCAATAATTAAAGCAAGGACAAAGCCAAAAGTAGCGGTCTGAAATTCCGAGATGATTCTTTTGTCGCGAATATCGGCAAAGAAGTTATATGTACGAAAAGCCGAGCGATAAGTATATTCCCGAAATCTTCGACTTCGGTTGAGCATAAAGCCCCAGATAAGCAGTGCAACTATCCCAGCAACAATATAATCTATGCGCAATTCACTCTCGGGCAATCCTGGATTGATGATTGGAACATCTTCGTTGTTGAATAAAGCTTTGAGGACATTGAAAGCGAGCCGTTGCTGGGTGTTGTTTTGGATTCCCGAAAACGATGTATATGGCTCGATTGGTGCAGATTTCGAAAGTGGGTTTTCGGTGAAATAATCATTGTAGCTCCAAACCAAGACGCCCGCAAGACCTATCTTGTTTTGTATGTTGAACCTTTCGAGCAGGTAATATGCTTGATATTCAACGGACATTTGGTTGTTGTAGCCTTTGTGGTTATTCGGGTCGATGATTGTTCCAAAAGAAAAAATCAAAGGCTTTTTGACCTGTTCTTTGTAATCCTTTAAGAATGAAAATACTAAATCTAATCGGCGAGCGAGCCGAAAGTTATCATTGATTACAACAAAATCAAAATTATCGAAATAGTCAAGCTTTTGTCCCAACAGATATGAGCCATAGGTTTCGAGCCTACCATATTGTTTAATCCATTGAGTTAATTTAGAGTAGTAATATTTGATGTCGGGTGAATTTGTTTCCAAGCCATTTCCGACTCCAATTGCAAACAAGGAAGGATTTTGGATAAGATGTCGGCAGATGTTTTCGGATATAGTTTGGAAGCGGATAAATAGATCAGATTTTTTTAGCAATGTCGATGGAACATAGTAGACGGGAAGATCAACAAGAACCAGTAATCCATATCGGTTTGCAAGATTCAAAAAAATCGGGTTTGGCGAACCGAAGAGAAATCGGACTGCATTGGCTCCAAGCGATTTTAGATTTTTTATATCTGCTTCGAATTTCTGAATATGTTTGCCAGAGTTGTAATAATCGTAATCTTCGATGAAGTCGACTGCTTTCAAAACGAAGGGTTTTCCGTTCAAAAGCCACGAGTTTCCATTTTTGAAGCTTGTTGTTTCAATCTTTGTGATTCCAAAGTCAAAAATGAGATTGTCGAGCAAACTATCGGCATACGAAATTCTAAGTTCAAGGGTATAGAGGAAAGGATTTTCGGGGTCCCATAAATTGGGATTGACCACCGTCATTGAATTTTCGAGAACAATATTTCGAAATGAAGAGATGTTGAATATTTGGGGATTCGATTGAGCAACAATTTGGTTTGTTTCTTTGCTTCGAAGAATTTGTTCCAGTTTAAAAAATAGCTTTTGCTCGCTCACAAGATTTGGAGCGGACCTAAGTAATGTGTTTATTTCGAATGAACTGATATTTACGCGGGTTTTGATATCGACTTTGGATAGGGATTCGAAATTAAAGGAATAGGAAAATGAATTTACCCAAACGGGCGAAGTGCGAACAAGGAAAAAATCGCGGGAAATTCCAGTAACAATTTTGCGGAAGTATTGATAATTCCTACGAATTTGATATGCAATAGATTGAACGGGATTAACAACAAGCAAGATTTCGTTTGCCTCTTTTACGATGAGTTTCTTTGGAATTGTAACCCAGAGAGGAGCCCCGTCGGAAACAAACTTGCCGATGAACTGCGAATTCCAGTAAATTTCAATCTCGTCGTTCAAGCCAAGAAAATACAAATGCCAAACTGAATTGGGAAGTAATTTCTTGTCGATATGGATAGTTTTTTTGAAAGTAGCCTTTTCGCAGTTATAAAAAACTTTTGGAAGGTAAAAGGAGCCTGATGTACCATCGTCGAGTGTAGTTTCCCAATAGCCATTAAGTTTGAAAATGGTTCGGGCATTCGAGTTTAGAATCATTTTGGTTAAATCATCTTGGATGTTGGCTTCTTGCGAGAAGATGGGATTCGTGATAGTAAAAAATAAAACAAAGCCGAAGATGATAGCGGAAAAATACTTCATCCCTGCTCCTTATTATTTAAACTCGGGATATTTACAAACGAAATTAAAATCATACCAACGAAAAAAAACAAAATTAAAAATAAAATAGCAAACCGATAGGATTTAGTTACTTGTAAAACCAGACCAAAAACAAAAGGACCAATCCAGCTGGAACCTTTTTCGCTAATTTCATAGAAACTAAAATATTCTGTCGATTTGCTTTCGGCTATTAGATTCGAAAAAATCGACCTGCTCAAAGCCTGTGTTCCTCCAAGAACAAGGGAGATTAAAAAAGCAAGACCAACAAATCCAACAGGGTTCCGTAGCAAAAAGAATGAATATATGACTATCAAATTCCATATAACCAAACAGAAAATTAATGTTGTCTTGGAACCAAGTTTTTCGGTTACTTTTGCAACCAAAAGAGTTCCGAAATATGCTAAGAACTGCACCAAAAGAATCACAACAACAAGAAATTCAATCGATAAATTTAATTCCCGTCGCCCGAATTGAGTCGAAATGACTATGACCGTTTGAACCCCATCGTTAAAGAATAAATATGCTAAAAGGAAAAGCAACGCATTTTTGTTTTTTAAAAGTTCTCGTGAAGTTTTAAGCAGATTTTTTAGGACGCTCCGTTTTTGGTTTGAAATGCTTAGGCTTTCGGAATGTATTCCACGAAGCAAATAGAATGATACGAGAGTGAAAAGGAACCACCAAAGTGCGGTTGAAATGAATGTTAAACGCACAGCAATTTGTTGCGAAACACCAAAGTAATCGTGAAAAAATAATATAATGAGGTTTAAACCTAAATTCAGCCCGCCACCGATGTACCCAATTGCCCAACCTTTCGAGGAGATTGAGTCCCTTTGCTCGGGTGGACATATTTGCGTCAGCAGGCTATTGTAGACAACAATGCTTGCACCGAAGAAGAAGTTTGAAAGGACAAACGAAATCGAAAGAAACTCGATTGTTTTTTCCCCAAAGAAAAAGAAAAGAAAAGTTAGTAAAGAACCAATCGAAGCAAGAATAAGTAAAAATTTTACTTTATTCCCTTTTAAGTCGATATAGGAGCCTATGGCGGGAAGTAGGAGAAATTGCATCAGAACGGAAACAGTTACCAAGTAGGGATACAACGATTCCGAGTAAACATTTAATCCCAAAAAGTTTATCAATCCATCTCGGTTTGCAATTTTCCCGCTTAGTTCTGTGATAAAAGGACCAAAAAAGACAGTCAGTATACTTGTTACGTAAGCTGAATTTGCCCAGTCGTAAAGATACCAACCTTTGAGTATTCGGTTAGAAGTTTGTATCATTAGTTTAAGACTTAAAAAGCTCGGGGAAAAGGAGTTCTTCGATGATTTCGCACCAAATGTGCCCAATCATAATATGGCTTTCTTGGATTAAAGCAGTTTCGTATTCGGGAATGATGACTGCGTAACTACATTTTTCGGCAATAGGACCGCCATCGCACCCAAGCAAACCAATTGTAATCATATTCAAAGTGTTCGCCGTTTCGACTGCTCGCAAAACGTTAGGAGATTTGCCGCTTGTTGAAATTCCAATAAGCACATCGCCACCGTTACCATAAGCTTCGACTTGGCGGGCGAAAACATATTCGAAGCCGAAATCATTTCCGCCGGCGGTCATAATCGATGGGTCAACGGTTAGTGCTAATGCGGGCAATGCTTTGCGATTAATTTGACTGCGGAATCGAATCACAAGTTCCGCAGCGATGTGTTGGCTATCGGCAGCACTGCCTCCGTTTCCGCAAAGCAAAACTTTTTTGCCTGCTTGAAGTTGCCGAGCGAGGACTTCCCCCGTCAGAATTATTTTCTCCGTTAATGTCTCGATTATTTTTCTCTTTACATTTATACTTCGCTCAATTCTTTTGGCAATGTCGAACGAAATTTTTTCCATAGTTCCCTTTAAAATTAATTTTACAAAATTTCTATTTTTGTATTTAAATTTTTTTAAAATTAATGAAACCTGCAACTGTAAGAACGATAAAAGCAAATTTAAAAATTTACCTCGACATACTTCTTCTCTTTATTGGGCTTGTTTCTGGAATATCATTTGTTTTGTTAATCGGTTTCGATTTAAGCAGATTAGAAATTCTTCTTATTCAAAGAGTTATCGATATTGTAATTTATTGTTTCATTTTCGAAGAATTTTTCCGATTGTTCACTTTTCAAAGATTCTGGGATGAACTGAAATCTCGATGGATAGAATTTTCTCTTGTCCTGCTTTTGATTTTTGAAATACTCTTCAAGTCGACGCTTATTCAAACCTTTCGGCTCTATTTCCCTTTTGTTTCGTTCGATGAAATTGCAATTGCTTATTTGGTAGTTTCACAATTGAATATCTTTCTGATTGGTGTTTTCAAAATTGTTCGTCATAGCAGTTTTATAACACGTCTAAAAGTTCCTCCCGGAGCAATCTTTGCAATGAGTTTTGCTATTTTGATTCTTCTTGGCTCGTTTTTTCTATCGTTGCCAAAGGCTTCGGCAACAGGCAACTCGATTAAATACATCGATGCATTATTTACCTCGACAAGCGCAGTTTGTGTAACTGGTTTGATTGTTCTCGATACTCCAAAGGATTTTTCCTTTTTAGGTCAAATCATTATCTTGATTTTAATCCAGCTCGGTGGCTTGGGAATAATGACCTTGACAACATTCTTTTTCACTTTTGTTGGTGGGGGAGTGTCGCTTCGGATGCGTCTACTTTTGAAAGAGTTCCTTAGCACCGAAACATTTTCGGCAATTGCTTCAATTTTGCGGAAAATTGTGTTCTATACTTTTACGATTGAATTAATTGGTTTCCTTGTGCTTTACCTTTCAATGGCTGGATTTAATAAATTTGATGGAAATACTTTTTACATTGCTATCTTCCATTCTATCTCGGCGTTTTGTAATGCTGGGTTTTCTTTGTTCTCCGAAAATTTAGCCACTCCCTTGCTTAAAACTAATTACATATTCAAATTTACTGTCACCTTGCTAATCATTTTTGGTGGTTTGGGGTTTCTTACTTTGGCGGAAATCTTTTCGTTGAAAATTTTTGGCAAAAGAGTTCCACGTATTCGATTCCAGTTATCAGTTACATCGAAAATTGTTCTTGTTACGACATTGATTTTGATTGTTCTTGGTTCAGGTTTAATTTTCCTTGCCGATTTTCGAACGGGTGTGCTCGGCAACAATACCTTCGATACGATTTTTAATGCATATTTTCAATCGGTTACTGCTCGAACAGCTGGCTTCAACACAGTTCCAATTGAAAATCTTTCCGTNTTGAGTGCAATTGTGTTAATTTTTCTGATGTGGGTNGGTGCATCCCCGGGNGGCACTGGCGGCGGAATTAAAACTACAACATTTGCTGTGGTATTTATTTTCATACTTAATTACATTCGTTCCCGCGAAAGACTAATCATTTTCGACCGCGAAATTGCCCACGAAACAATTCAAAAGGCTTTCGTGATTTTGATTTTATCAATTTTTGTTATCTTTATTGCAACTTCTGTGCTTATCTATTTCGAGCCAAAAATAAATCCATTGAACCTGCTTTTCGAAGTAACTTCGGCTTTTGGAACTGTGGGGCTTTCGCGTAATGTTACGTTCCACATTTGCGATTCGTCGAAATTGGTGCTCGTGTTTGTTATGTTTATTGGTAGGATTGGTGTTCTAACATTTTTCACTGCGGTTTTTAAACCATTCCGAGAATATAACTACACTTTGCCAAAGGTGAATGTTAACGTTGGCTAATCATTTTTGCTTTGATTCTTTTCCAGTGGTAAACGAAGGGGGGATTAAGCGAGACCAGATAAAATCCATCGGGCAAGGTGATTCGTGGAGTGATAATTCCAGTTGTGTCGTTTATCAATTCCTGATAAGAAACTTTAGCCTCCAAAGTTGGAATATCTGTTTGTATTAGTTTATTTATTCCTGTTCGGATTACTGCATGGAGCAATTTAGGTTCTATGATGTGTTCAGGCGGAAGTGAGCCCCCTTCGATTGAAATTGGTATGTCGAGAATTTCCTTTTCTGCTTGCAAATCGACATCTGCGAGAAGCGTTACTTTCTCTGTGCTCAATGATATTTGCGAGCGAAGTGTATCGCTCAAAGGAATTTCTTTCCGTAAAGGCTCAAATACGTCCTCCAAGGCGACTCTTTTGGTTTTCCAAACATCAATTTGGTCAATTAGCTCCTTTCGTCCCCGAATAACCACAAGGTCGGGTTTAACAATTGGCTTGCCAATTAAAATGAAATTTTCGCGAGGGTGGATAATTACATCTGCTACGATTGGAACAACTTTTTCGACAATTGTTCCAACATCGAGTGTAATTGTGGATGGATTTACATCCAATGCTTGGGCATTGACCGAAAGCTGAATATTTTTTAAAAAATCATTCTTTGTTAGAATAATCTTGTTATTTACGATTTCATTCTGATTGAGATTAATCGTGCAGTTTGAAGTTTTAGGTAGAAACGACAAGTTCAAAATTTGCCATCCAGTAGCGGAAATCAGGACATCGAGTTCTTCGGGAATCCGACCCGAAATTGAAAATTTTTCGGGTGCAATTATTTTCAATGGGACTTTAAAATAGAAATTGTATTGGGAATTCATCAAAGAATAAACCCAAATAGAAAAACTAATCAAAAATGCAAACAAAATTCCTTTGATGTTTTCCTGTGTAAGTTTAGCTTTGATTTTTCTCATTTTTTCAAGCTATTTAATAATTTCTGTTTTGTTCTGAATAATTCTTGTAGTTCTTTTAAGTATTTTTCTTGGTTCATCGGGTCATTTGCTATTAAATTTTGGATTTCCCGAGTTTTAAATTCAATCTTTTTAATTTTTAAACGAGTGAAAGCGTCACGCAAAATTCTGTTAAAGTCCTTTTCGATTTCCGCAAAACCGAACCTTTCCCAATGTTTGCTCACTTCCTCTTTGGAAAATACCAAATTAATGAAATAGTTCTTTGTAGCCTCATCAATTGCGATATTTGATAGAATAGAATTGAGCGGGTTCTTGCCTTGGTGGGAATAAACAATAGAAAAAAGTTCAGCCCCTTCTTGGGTTATCATATTCGACTTATCGAATTTATACACATTTTCCAGAACCGCGATGGCTTCGGGTTGTTCAAGGCATATTAGTAGCAAATATTCCTCTTCGGGCAAAATTTTTGTTGCGTGTTGAGTTGTTTGCAAAAAAGTTTTTTCTTCGCGTTGGACATTTTTTGATATTTCTTTTTCTATCTTTTGTTTTTCGTGGAAAAGTGCTTCGAGTTGTGAGTATGGCATTAGCAGAAGATTAGCCAAAGTTTGGATATATTCGTAATGTTGCAACTTATCGGGAATTTTCGATATTAATTCGAGACAATATTGAATGAATTGAGATTTTTTGGCTGGTCGACTTAATATACCTTTGCTCTGAGCAAGTTCAAAAAGATATTCAAGAAAGCTTTTGGCATTGTCGATAAGATTGTGGAACGCTTGGGCACCAAACTTTTTAACAATACTATCGGGGTCTTCGTTTTCGATTAATTTGACAACGAGGACTTCGAAACCCAGAGGGAGAGCAAGTTGTATGGCTCTTTCGGTGGCTTTTTGACCTGCTTCATCGCCGTCGTATGCGATATAAATTGTTTTGCAATATCTTGCAATTTGATTCAGTTGCTCCATTGTCAGTGAAGTTCCGCACGAAGCAATAGCGTTTTTGATTCCCGCTTGATGCAAAGCAATTACATCTGCGTAACCTTCGACAAGGACAACGCTTTCTTTGGAGCGAATTTCGTTACGCCCTTTGAATAGCCCAAATAAAAGTTTGCTTTTATCGAAAACTTCTGTTTGTGGGGAATTTATATACTTTGGCTGATTGTCTACTTCTTTTAAAATTCTTCCGCCAAAGCCAACAACTTTTCCCGTGGCATTATAAATCGGGAACATAATCCGTTCACGGAAAACATCGTAGAATTCGTTTTCCGTGCCTTCTTTCTTTTTAACCAAGCCTGCATCCAGAAGTATTTCGGGGCTGAAGCCTTTCGATGTCATTTCGCGGAATAATGTATCCCAACCAGATGGGGAATATCCGATTTCGAATTCCTGAATTGTATTCGATGTATAGCCACGATTTTTGAGATAAGCAAGAGCAACTGTTCCACTTTGGGTTAAAAGTATACGCTGGAAGTATTTTTTTGCAAATTCAAGTGCTTGAAGAATCTTGTCTCTGCGTGAAATTTCTTCTTTTTTTGCAGGTGAATATGCCTCGATTTTTATCCCTGCTCGCTTGGCAAGTTCTCTAATAGCCTCGGGATATGTAAAACCGTAGTATTCAACTGCAAAAGTAATGACATTCCCTGCTTTACCGCAACCAAAGCATTTGAAAATCTTCTTTTCGGGAGAAACAGTGAACGAGGGTGTTTTTTCTTGGTGAAAAGGGCAAAGCCCAACGAAATTGGCTCCCCGACGGCGTAGATTTACCGCCTCGGAAATGTAGTCCACAATATCAATTGAATCAACAATTTCTTCTATCAGTTCTTTGTTCATTTTTAATATACTTTTCGGTTCAACCGAAAATCGAAATAACTTTCGGCATCTGGGACTTGGAGAACCATCTCCCCTTTGTGATTGATATAACCTTTTTTCCCGTCCTTGAAAGAAGCCCAAGCAATTCCATCGACAAAACTATCGACATAGATGTAATCGTTGGGAAGCACTTCGTTACCAAGTTTGTCGATAAAAAACCATCTTCCGTTTTGCTTTACAGCCGCAACACCTTCGGAGAAGTTCCGAACCTCTTCGAATACATATCCTGTCAATCGCTCACCATTGCGGTTAATCAATGCCCAGCGCATCTCTTTTGTTTCGTTCAAAACGCCAACGAAAGCCATACTGTCCGAAAATGGCTTGCCAGCGTAACCATCGACGGTAAATTCAAATTGTCCAGTCTTGTTGATATAACCAACAGTGTCGCCTTTGATAGCAAAGGCTAAACCTTCGGAAAAATTGTCCAAAAGTTCAAACTGCAAGGGAATAACTATTTCCCCCTTTTTGTTCATAAAGCCCTGTCGGTAGCGTTTATCGTTTATATCGGCTAAGCCTTCGGTAAATTTATTTCCAGCGGAGTTTTCCATTTTTATTACTGGGTGATTATTGGTATCGATAAATCCACGAAAATCTTTATTCTTGACAAAAGCAAGACCTTCGCTAAATTCTGTTGCATCTTCGTAGATTAGTGGAATAATTGGTTTTCCGTTTCGGTTGATGTAGCCAAAGAGGAATTCATCGCCCTTGGAGTCGTTCTCTTTTTTTAACTTTTTTGCAACCAAAGCCCGTCCATACTTGAAGTCGAACAAATAGTTGATGCCATCAATAACGGTTACATTGCCTCGCAAATCCACAATTGCCCATTTGGGCTTGTCGTTGAATTTGATATTCACACGGAAAAATCCTTCGCTATATCCCAAAACATCCGAAAAGTCTTTCGGCTCGAAAAGCAAATTCCCGTCGTAGTCGATAAAATGCCACTTTCCATCCTTAAGGTATCCAACCAAAGGTTTCTTATCTTTGTTTTTGGTTACTTTTTGTTTTAGCTTTGGGGAAGTTTGGTTTCTTTCTGCGAATGTTTCGAAATTCGAGCCAACAAGGAAAATAAAAATCACCAGAGCAATAAGCCGAAAAGCAAAATATTTGTTTTTCATACTACTTTTGTTTTATATCTTTCTAAAAATTCCAGAACGATTGGGTCTGTTGAGTGGCGAAGTTGTCCAACTTCTCCGTTGAAGTGAAGATTACCATCTTCGAGCAAAGCCACATAGTTTGCGATTTTTACAACCGAAAACAGGTCGTGAGTAATGATAACCGAAGTGATTGACAGTTTTTTTGCAAGACTTGCAATCAAGTTGTCAACTTGTTCAGATGTTATTGGGTCTAAGCCTGTTGTTGGTTCATCGTAAAAGATGTACGAGGGTTTCCCAACAAGGGCGCGGGCAACGCCGACTCTTTTTCGCATCCCACCCGATAAATCCGATGGCATTTTATCCCGCAAGATTTTCCATTCGTTTTGGAATGCTGCTTCGCCAACTTCCTCGGGGTCGGGTAGTAATCCAACTGCTGTAAGCACTCGGGTGGCTTCGCTTTGCAGAATTTTGGGGTCTCGAACTCCGCGCTCGTAAAGTCCAATGATAACATTTTCGTAAACCGTGTAGGAATCGAACAGTGCAGAGCCTTGGAATACGAAACCGAACTTCTCGCGAATTTTGAACAACTCCTTTCGCTCAAGGTTATGAATGTTGTATCCATCGATGATAACTTCCCCTTCGTCGGGTTCGAGCAGTCCTACGATATTTTTAATCAGGACGCTTTTCCCGCATCCAGAACGACCAATGATGCAATATGTAACTCCATCGGGAATTGTAAGATTAATCCCATTTAATACTTTCTTTGTTCCGAACGACTTGTGTAAGTTTTTGATTTCTATCATAATTATTTTGCTGGTATTTCTATGACATAATTATCCTTTGGTTTGGGCAGTGAGCGTTTCAAAATCCAAGGGTTAAGTGTTTTCACCCAGAAATATGTGGTTCCCTGTGATTTTGCCCATTGGGCAAGGTCGGGTATTTCGGCACTCCAAATTATTCTTTTAGTTTGAAAAGGATAGTAAAAATCTTCTTTCGAGAGGTAGATTCCATACTTTTTATGATTTGAAAGAAGTTCTTTTAATATGGCAATTCTAAAAATGTATCGGGAAGTTTCCTCGTTCAAAAACAATTCATAAAAATTTCGTGTGTTTTGGAAATCAATGCTACTCGTGAGATTAGAGAATCCCATATTGAAGGCGCAGGCGGCGAGTGTCCACGAGCCGTAAATTTCGTAGGCTTTTTTCAGATATCGGCAGGCGGCATCGGTGCTTTTGTAGATGTTCAACCGCTCGTCGACATAATCGTCGACGGTCAGTCCCCAATCTTTTGCTGTGGATGGGATGAATTGCCAAATTCCATAGGCAGATTTCGGCGACATTGCGATTTGCAAGCCGCTTTCCGCAACAGCCAGATATTTGATATCGTCGGGAATGTTGTATTTCTTGAAGATGCTATCGAAGATAGGGAAGAAGCGACTGGAACGCTTCAAATATAAAATCAATTGACCCGGGGATTGGAGGTTGATGTAGAACTCGCGTTCGGCTCTTTCCCGCATTATAGGTTGGTCGAGTGGGATTGGCTCGCCGCAGAAGTCGAGCCTTTCGGGCAACTTCAACTTGCTAAGGTAGTGTAAATAATTTTCGGCGTCGGGAATTTTCCCTTCGTTGCCCGAAGTGTGTTGCCACTCGGAGAAAATTAGTATCAATACAACCGAATAAAAAATGACCTTCCACATAAAAAGTTAAATTTAAAAATAAATAGACGATATATTGCTATTGAAATGTTGTAAAAATTGAAAAATTTGGATGAAATCGAAAAAATGAATAAATTTGAATATTTATTGAGTTGAATTGGAAAATAGAATATTAAAAAGGAGATGATAAAATATGACTGAAAAAGCCTACACTCAAAAACAAACAAGACAAACAACGATGTTTGGAACATATGAGTTTCCATCTTATGAAGAAATATTGGAGGCTTACGCAAAAGAATTTTCAAATTATGTTCTTCCAAAAGGGGATACCGTATTTGGTTTTTGGATGCAGACCTTGGCCGATTTGGAATTTTTAGATCTGGAATTACAAGGTTTAACTGACGAATATAAAATTGACCCGGTAAATAGAGTAGTTAGCCTTAAAGGTGATGAAGAGTTTATAAGGTTAAGAGTTGCCCATCTTGAAAAAGTAAAAGGAAAAACAACTCTCTATACCGATTTGGTGGATAAATTCGGCGATACTAATGCCTATGCGTTTCATAATATTTATAAACAATGTTAGAGGCAAAATAGATGATAAATAAAAAATTGAAAGAATACAGACAATCAACCATCTGGATTGACGAAGAACCCGAATATGTTGAAGGAAAAGAAGTCATAAAAGGAGATTCGTCTAACAAAATTTCAATACTTTTTAGAAATACAATTCCTGAAATACCATCAACTACCTATGGGACTTTTGCCATTTATAAGTATCCTGCGAAATTCATCCCTCAAGTAATTGCCTATGTTTTAAAAAAATATGCTAAACCAGGCATGAAAATTTTTGATCCTTTTGCAGGATATGGAACCGCTGGCGTAGTATCAAGAGTATACGGATATGACTATGAATTGTGGGATTTAAATCCAATGATAAACATAATTCATGACACCGCTGTTATGAAAAATCCAAAAGTAAATTTTCTGGATTTAATAAAAAAAATTAAAAACTCCCAAAAAGAGTTTACCCCGAGATGGACTAATTTAAATTTTTGGTTTCCTGAAGATTTTATTCCTATTCTTTCAAAAGCCTGGGGTTTTGCCCATTCATTAACAGATGAAACTAAATACGCACTTTTAATACCTTTAATCAATGTAACAAGACATTTCTCTTACGGCGACGAAAAGGTACACAAGCTATATAAATCAAAGTATTCAAGGAAAAAGATAGAAGAACTTCTGAAAAAAGATTGGAAATCTCAATTTTACAAAATGCTAGAGAAAGAAATATGTAAGCTTTTAAAAAAGGTATGGGAATATAATCGATTAAATCCCAAGCAAGTTAACTATAAAATTCGCTCAGGGATTAATGCATTAGAAACAAAATTAGAGGATAATGTAAACATCCTTATAACATCGCCACCATATTTACAAGCACAGGAATATATAAGGTCAACCAAATTAGAACTATTTTGGCTGGGTTATGAGGAATCTTATATAAAAGAATTAAGTAAGAAAGAGATACCATATACACCTGTGAATGAAATAAAAATCTACTCAAATAAATACTTTGAATATAGAGATAAGATTAAAGAAAATCATCTCAAGATTTTATATGAAAGGTATTTCCATGCCATTTTAAATACTTTTGCGGCTTTAGGAGAAAAAGTTACAGATTATATGTGTATTTTTGTTGGTCCGGCAAAAATAAGAACCACATCTATTCCAATAGATGATATAATAATTGAACATCTAAAGGAATTTGGATGGAAGCACGAGGTTACATTTATAGATAAAATTGTATCCAGAGTGATGTTTGAATCGAATGTTAATCCTGCGTCTGGTGAGAAAGATAGTAGAATAAAAACAGAACATTTGGTCGTGTTAAAAAGAGGTGGATAATATGCACAGAATTCTAAAAGAAGAACTAAATAGCCCAATAAAGTTTAGGGAAAAATTATCGAAATATATCCAGGAGAAGAAAATGGAGATACAACAAAAATATTGCATAGATTTTGATGAAGTGGAACTTACCGATCTATTGCTCGCGACATGCAGAAGTAATGATTTTGGTATAATTAGCCAACATGGAAATAAAATGTTCCTAAATGAAGATAACGTTTCAGGTTGGATTGAGAAGAAACTATTGCCAAATACAGTTATCGTAAGATTAGACGATGAAGACGTCGTAAGATTGTTGATATTCTGCATTGAAATTACCTATCAAATGTTTTCAGGCGGAACAAGAGCCACCACGACTGCAAAGGGGTTTAGAGAAAGAAGAAGAACATTTGAATCAATTCTTGTTGACCAATTCATCGGGAAATTGGGAGAAATAATGGTTAAGAAATTTTTAGAAAATAATTTTCGTTCGGTAACAATTGAATTGGATTGGAAAATATCGAGAGAAATAGAAGAATTCGGGAACGATATTATTAATGCTAAAAAGAAAGTAAGTATAAAATCATCTCCCACTTTGACAGGTATCTGGTGGGATGCAAACATTGGGTATGATTATGGCATCGCTGTTAAATGCTCAGTTCCTCAACAACCAATCTTACAATTTTTTATTGAGGTCTGCGGATTTACAAGACTTCTTGACTTTGCTGAAAATAAAATTCCAAAGGACGATAACCTTTTTAAGGATTATCTTGAAAATATGCGTGCAAGAATTAAGAAATTTAAGTGTGGAGAAATTCAAACAGACTTAAAAGGAATTATCTGCGGTTATTTTAAGACAAGCGAATATGAACCTATTAAGAAAGGCACATTATTACCTTATTTGGGAGAAGTTCGAGAGGAAAGACATTTGGTTCGTATCGATGATCTGAAATGGAAAAGAGATTCTTGGAAAAAATTTCTTCAAGAAGTAGGGCTTTTATGAAAAAGTGTTCAAAACAAAAAACAATGGAGGTGTTAAGGTGTCTGGAATAAAAACTATAGAAACAAAAACCATAGAAGCTATGGGAATTAGATGTCCCGTCTGCGGTTCTAATGATTATCTTTCTTATAAGGAACTATATGACGAAGAATGGATTAGCCTTCAATGCGAATGTTTAAACTGTCACACCTTGTTTCAAATAAATTATAGAGCAGTTGGGATAGATATTATAGCCGGGGATAAAAAATTATGAACGGCGTCACCTCTTATTATCATCACGTCCAGGGAGGTAGAGGGAAATATATTGAGAAAAAGATAGCTTCATCTTTTGAAACATGTTCCCTTGACATCGAACTCAGTAAATTCCCATTTTGGTTGGAACACCCAACTATTCATAAAAAGAAAGGAATCTTCACACAGCAAGGATTGTCGCCAGACGAAAAGAAAATTTTAAGAACAATTGAGTGGGACTGGTTGGGTGATAGAGATGTAAGTACAGATGTAGGAAGCATTATACAAGATGAAGGTTCGGTGGTGTTGGTTGAACTTAAAAATAGAGTGGATACTGGAGGGACAGCTGGAAGGAGAGAAATCTGGACATCTGAAAAATTTGGGATTTTTGTAGAGTATTTGAAATCCAATAAAAAGTTGTTTAGAAAAAGTGATAGAGAATATTCTTTGCCAGAGTTACTTGAGAGTTTTAATATTAAAACTTTCGAGATTTATATTGGTGTTTTATTTGACACTGGTGATCGGCCTGCCACGGTAGAAAGTGATAAAACTAATGGATTTTATTCCTCAAGCAAAAAAGGATTTCAATACCTGCAAAAACTGGTAAAGCAAAGTTCAACAATAAAGATAATTAACGAAGACCCTGAAAACTTACAGATGGAACTTGGTTTGAATTATTCAGACCTGAAAGTAAAGATAGGCGCTTTATACGGTGATGAGATTACTTTAAAGCTTTTTAGAAAAAGTCTTCCAGTCTCCAATTTGCTTTTATTAAGATACGATGATATTTGGTTATCCCTATTAATCACCATTGAGGAAAGAGCTATATTACTCAAGCATCAGAAAAATTTTACTACAACTTTTCTGGATTTATTAAGTAGAGATAGAGATTTGAGAATAAAGTATGATGCTGTAATAAATTCAGAATGTAGAGAAACCGAACTTAATGCAATCGTAGTTTACTTACTTAATAAATATGCTAACTTTTTTGAAGATAAAATGTTACCTGCTGATAAAAATAAGGCGGAATATTTAGCAGATGTTATTCAAGTTTTATGTGCAGCAGATGCTTAATGTTTTACAAGGTATAATTTTAACCCGAAATATGGAATAAAGAAATTTAATTTTTCGTAATTTTAACAAAAATAATAGGTTGCAGGGATGAAAGAATTAACTAAAAAAGTTGAGCAGAGTATGAGTTTACAG
>RCNO01000039.1 GCA_003731685.1 Bacteroidetes/Chlorobi group bacterium MS-B_bin-24 | reverse complement strand
CATTTATCAATAGGGATACACTTATGAAGCCATTGAACTTAACTCAACAAGAGAAGGAAGATTTAATTAATTTTCTAAAAGCTTTAACCGACTGGGAATTTTTGAATCAAAATCGGTTTAAATCTTTTGGATATTAAATAAGTATTATTTACTTTCGTTTCTAAAATTTGGTTCCGATGATATTACAATGAGCATCGAAGAAAGAAGAAAATTTTTAAAGTTTTTATTCGCTGCAACAATTACAAGCGTTGTTCCGCCACATAAGCTTCTGGGCAAGATTTTCCCGACTTTGAAAAATAAAGAGGATGAACTACTTGGAATTTATGGAATTAGTTTGTTAGATTATCCCCAGTTAAACGATTTGTGGGGCTCGGTTCGCATTAAAGTTGAAGGCACCATAATGTATTATCCCAAAATAATCATTGTTCGTGTACCGAAAGATGATTACAATGTTGATTTTATTTGCGTTTCGGAGCGATGCCCACACGAAGGATATCCTATTAAAGACCTTGACCCAGATACACACCTTTTTGAGTGTTCAGGGCACGGCACTTTGTTCGATGTTACCGGCAAATATGTTTGGGGTCCTGCTTCCCGTGACCTCGAAAGAATTAATCTACATTATGATGGGGACAAGACAATTTATTTGGAAATCCCGCTTTATCCATTAACCAAGCTTGAAGAGAAGAAAGATTTAGCATATTTACATCAAAACAATCCGAACCCTTGTAGTGATATCACTGAAATTCAGTTTGGATGCTTGTCGCGATCTTTTGTCGAAATTAAACTTTTTGATATGAAGGGAAATTTCATCAAGACGATTTTTGCAGGCGAATGTTCCTCGGCTGGCGATATTGTTCGTTTCTCTGTTGAAGATTTATCGAATGGTTCATATCTTTATCGAATGTTTATTAACGGAAAGCCATTTAACACAAAGAAAATGATTGTAACAAAATAACTAATTATGATTATTCAATTCTCTCGAAGAGATTTTTTCAAAAAAATAGGGGATTTAGCCTTTTCTGTTGGAGTTAGCGTTGTTTTTCTTCCAATATTTGGATGTGAAAAAGACAGGCTTCTGCCTGCTAAGTCGGAAGGGAAATATGTCGACTTGGATTTAAAATTGGAGAAGAGCGATATTTTGAACCTACCTGTTTTGAACTTTCTTGGTTCTGGAATAACCAAGCAATTCGAAGAAGTAAATTATGGTATTCCATTAATAATTGTCAGAGTAAAGAAAGAAGAAAAAGAAGATGATTTTCGCGTTTATTCGGGGATGTGTACCCACGACCAATGCTTTGGTAAAGAGAAAGTTCGGGCTCCGATTAAAATCGAAACTGTTTTCGGTGGGCAAAAGATTTGTCGGGTGGTTTGCACTTGCCACGGCTCTGAATTCGATTTGTTGAACAGTGGCAAAGTTTTAAAGGGACCAGCAGAAAAACCTTTGCGAAAATTCGATTGTAAATTCTTTCCCGAAACAAGTGTTTTAAGGATTTTTTATTAACTGGATTTGTAAGATGAAAACAATGTCCTTGTTTTGTTGTTTGATTATTCTTTTACTAATTGCTTGTTCACAAAATTCAATAAATTCGAACAATAATACTATTCCCGAGAACAATGTAAGCTTCCAAAAGCATATCCTTCCAATATTAAGAAACACTTGTGGTCTTTCGTATTGTCATGGTGAAGTTTCGCCGCAAGGGAATGTGCAAATTTACGATTATACTTCTTTGATGACCTCTTTCAATGGTGCACTTGTAATTCCCGGGAATCCCGATGGAAGTGTGTTAGTTCAAATTATCGAATATAAATTACCACATAAGCCATTTTTTCAGTGGAATATAACAGAAAATCAAAGGTTGGGAATTAGAAAATGGATTTCCGAAGGTGCAAAAAATAATTAATTTGTGTAAATTGTATGTTTGTTTAACAAATTTTTGGGGAAATTATGAAAAAGTATGTATTTTACGCATTTTCGTTGTTGCTTTTATTCGTGGTTTTGAGTTGCGGGGAGCAAAAGCATATTGTTGAAATCAAAGAGCTTGCAGTTTATGACGACCCAATACTCGGCTTCAGCATTAAGTATCCAACAAATTGGGAAGTAAAAAAATATCCTGGTGACCGTTTCTTGGCATTCACAACGAAAACTGTTATTAAAAGGTTTAGCACATTTGAACCAAATGGCGAATCAGGTGCTAAGATCGAGCTTATCGCTATCAAATTACCCCAAGGGCAAACAATCGACTCTGTGATGGCTAAGAAACAATTTACACCCGAAACATATTCAGCCCCGACAAAAGTTACAATTGATGGAGTTCAAGCTATCAAACAGACTTATCAATTCCCATTGGGCGATGGCTTATTCCAGGGCGAAATTTACTATGCTCAAAAAGACTCTCAGGTTGTTACAGTCATTTCGTTCGAGGCTTTTGGCGGTACTTTCGAAAAGTATAAACCCGGCTTTGAACAAATTCTAAACAGCGTAAAGCTTGCACACATTCCGCAAACTGCACCCGATACAATCAAAAAGGTTGTCGAAGCACCACCGCCATCCCAAAACCTTGTAGAGTATAAAGGCGATGGCTTTTCAATCAAGATTCCCGATAACTTCGATGTTAGGAATCCAAAAGTTGGTGGAGCCCTGAAATCATATCAATACATTGGAGAGCGTCGTCTGGATTGTGATATACGAGTGGACATTTTTGATGCTTCGAAACAAAACAAGCTCGAAAAGATTGTCGAGGATAACAAATCCAAGCACCAGAATGCTGAACCCAAGCACACATCAATTGGTGGAACCAAAGCTTATGTCTTTGAATACTCACCTATACGTAACGTAAAAAGTCGTGTCTATTATGCAATTCATAACAACAAACTTTATCGTATTACAGTGAATTGGTTCACTGGCGAAGAAGAACTTTATAAACCAGTATTCGACAAATCAATCGCTTCGTTTAAGTTCTTTTAAAAATTAATAGTAAAAAATGAAAATTAAGATTTTTTTTCTAACAATAGCTTTAATCTATTGTAATGTAAGTTTATATGCAATTGATGAGAAGTTGAAAGCAAATGGTATAACTTCTTTTTTTAAAAGGAATTATACCAAAGCAGTTGATAACTTTACCGAAATTCTTGCTCAAGGGGACACAACGTACGAAGTTCTGTATTATCGAGGGCTATCGTATTTGTATTTGAACGATTTCGAAAAGGCTTTGACGGATTTTAACAATGCATTTCGTTTTGGGAAGGAATCTTCCGACCTTTATAATAATCGTGGGCTTGCTTATTTGTACATTGGGGAATTAAAACTTGCTTTTGATGATTTTAACAAAGCTATAGAATTCGATTCAAATTTTGCAGAAGCATACACAAACCGAGCAACTGTCCATATCGAATTGGGCGAACTTGATGAAGCATTACAAGATTTAAACAAAGCACTAAAACTAAATCCCGATAATGTTTCGGCTATTTACGAAAGAGGACGGCTAAATTACAAAATGAAAAAATATACCGATGCAATAAAAGATTTTGATAAGTGTATAAAGCTAAATCTTAAGAACTCCAAAGTGTATTATAATCGTGGAAATGCATATTTCAAGCTGGAACAATACCAAAAGGCAATCGAGGATTACACAAAATGCCTTGCTCTTGATTCAACAGATACCGAGGCGTTGAACAATAGAGCAGTTGCATATGACAAAATCGGCAAAAAGGAGCTCGCAAATCAAGACAGAAAAAGATTGGCTAAGTTCTTTGGAAATCAGAGCATAATCATCCCGATTGAAGAAATTAATTTCATTAAATTCACCGATTCTCTTAATTATTTTAGTGTTAACATACCATCCAATTGGAAGATTTTTCAGAAAATTGGTACCGACTTTGAAGAAGTCTTAATAACCCCTGAAAATATCAAATCGGATACTGATTTTTACTATGTTGGAATTCGACTTTCATTCAATTGGAATATGTCGAAGTATTACAATGCCAAAACTTCTGGTGAAATAATTGAATTCTGGCGGGGGAGCGTTGAAAAGAACGCCAATAACTATTATAATTATCGTTACCTACAGCAGAAGCTTTTTAATCGGGGCGAATATTCTGGAAATATGTTCGAAACCCTTGTTCAATATTGGCAAAACTCACCATTACTGCAATGTTATGAGCTTGCCCTTGCAAAAGAAGATATCCTTTTTTTTGGCTTTTTCCAAGCTCCTTCTGTGCAGTTTAATTATTTTAGGCAAGTTTTTGATAAAATTATAGAAAGCTTGGTTCTTTTTAAGTAGTTCGAAATATCTGCCCCTTCCATTTAACATTTTTGTTTAGAGTCATAAATGGGGCTAATAATTCCACAAGTAGGAAAAATGGAACTGCAAAGGGAAAATATAGAAAATAGCTTTTCTTTTTCAAGATAATAAATGGTGGGGTAAGTAAAAGTAAATCTCCTGTAAATCTTAATAAAAGCAATGTTGCAAAATGGAAGAAATCAAGATTATACGCAAAGAACAAAAGACCAAACCAAATTGCAAAGGAAGATAAAACAAAAATTGCTGCTCTCCATCTTAAATTGAGCCCTCCACGTGTCCATCGATGATGTTGTTGGAGGTATTCCCTGAAATTTTTGCAGGGTTTTGTGGTTACCATTGTGTTTGGGTCGACCAGATAATGGACTTTATATCCATTTTTGAAGAAAGCCTGTTGAAGAGCAAGGTCTTCGGCAACTGAAAATTTAATTTTTCGGTATCCGCCGATTAAATCGAAAAACTTTTTTCGGAAACTTGCATTATTTCCATAGCAACCAAGGATTTGATTCATACCAATTCCACCAGTTCCCATAGTATTCATATAAATCCATTCAATTGCTTGAACCTTGTCGAACAGTCTTTTGCCATCGATATTCGTATATGCCGAAACAAATCCTGTATCTGGTTGTTTAAATACTTTTACCATTTGCTTTACCCACTTCGGGTTTACAGTGCAATCTGCATCGGTTTGGAAAACTACATCCCCAGTGGCAGCTTCCGCCCCAACTTGAATAGCACCAGCTTTCCCAGGTATGTTGAATTTTTGTGATTCATTTTCGATATGAATAACCCGAAGATTGGAATATTTTTGTGCTAATCCATCGAGTATTTCTTTTGTTTTATCCTCTGAGCGGTCATTAATTGCAACAATTTCCAATTTATCGTTAGGATAATCCAATTTTGAAAGCGAATTGATGCATTGTTCGATGTTTTCCTCTTCGTTTCTTGCTGGAACAATTACAGAAACGCGGGGCTCGAAGTCGGAGGAAAGAAACTTCCTATTCCGAAAATATTCACGGAAAAAACCAATTAAGAAAAAAGCAATTCGAAGAAGATATATTGATGAACTAATTCCAAGAATCATTAATTCGTATTTCATATTTTTTAATCTTTAAATTCTCAAAATTAGTTTTGTTAAATGAATTTTAAGTTATTTTTCAATAAATATTCTGTAATTTCGATTTTAAATTGTTGAAAAGTTTTTCTTGCAATGGAACTAAAAAAAATTCATACTAGCGAAAAATTTGAGTTTTTTTCGCCCAGTTTCGATAAGGAACTCTATGTAGATTTTGCAAGTTTTTCTGTTCCCGCAGGGTTTCCTTCGCCTGCAGATGAATATTTAGAACCTAAGCTCAACTTGAACGAATTGCTAATTAAACATCCTTCGGCGACTTTTTTTGTGCGGGTGCAAGGCGATTCAATGACAGGGGCTGGCATCTTCAATGGCGATATATTGATAGTTGACCGAGCCCTGGAACCTAAAAACGGCGACATTGCCGTTTGTGTTATCGATGGCGAATTTACCGTTAAAAGGCTGGAAATAATAAATGATGAACTTTACTTGGCTGCCGAAAATGGTCAATACAAACCGATTAAAGTTTCCGAATTTCAAGATTTCCGTGTCTGGGGCATTGTAACTTATGTAATTCACAAACCACAATAAGAAGATTCTAATGATAGCACTTGTCGATTGCAATAATTTTTATGTTTCTTGTGAACGGGTTTTCAATCCGAAGCTCGAAAAACGTCCTGTTGTGGTTCTTTCGAACAACGATGGTTGTATTGTTGCGCGTTCGGAAGAAGCCAAAGCGCTTGGAATCCCAATGGGCGCCCCGCTATTCCAATACAAAGATTTTTTGGACAAACATCACGTAATTGCTTTATCCTCGAATTATACACTCTATGGTGATATGTCCGAACGCGTTATGAATACACTTGCCGAATTCACTCCAAATATAGAAATATACTCAATCGATGAGGCTTTTCTCGACCTTTCGAATATTGCTTTTGTAAGCAAAAATCCTGATAAACTTTTTGAATATGGTGTTGAATTTCGTTCAAAAGTTCTCAAATGGACTGGAATTCCTGTTTCGATTGGGATTGCTCCGACGAAAGTATTGGCAAAAGTTGCTTCGAAAAAAGCAAAGAAAAGCAACGGTGTTTGGGTAATTGCTTCCGAGGAAGACAGGGTCAATGCACTTTCAGACTTTCCTGTTGAAGATTTGTGGGGAATAGGGAGGGCGTATTCAAATTTTTTGAAGAGGCGTAAAATCAATACTGCTTTGGAACTTTCTCGGATGCCTGAAAGTTGGGTCAGAAAGCATTTAACAGTTCAGGGCGTTCGTATTGTTAAAGAATTGAATGGAGAAAAGTGTCTCGATATCGAACAGCCAATCCCACGCAAATCTGTTGGTTCGCAAAAGTCTTTCGGTGAGCCACAGACCGATTTCTTTGTCCTATTCAATGCACTGGCAAGTTACATTGATGAGTGCGCCGTAAAATTGAGAAATCAAAATAGCGTTGCCAACATTCTTGGTATATTTGTTGCTACTAATCCTTTCAATAAAAGTGAACCTCAATATTTTAAAAGCAGATTCATTCGATTGCCAGTCCCAACAAATTTCACCGGTGAATTAATTCGCTTTGGTTACATCATTTTGAAAGACATTTTTAAAGAAGGTTACCGATATAAAAGGGTAGGGGTTTTATTGACTGGGTTGGACAGTGTAAACAAACTCCAATATAATCTTTTCGATAAATTGAACAGGGAAAAAGCAATAAAGTTGATGGAAGTATATGATTCGATTCGGAAAAAGTATGGGAAAGAAATCCTTAAATTTTCGGCACAAGGAATTGGAAAGGAATGGAAAATGAAGCAAGAACACCTTTCCGACAAATTCACAACCGATTGGGACAACATATTAACAATTAATATTCAAAGTAAGCAAAAACATAGTTAGGAGGTTGATTTATGAAAATTCTTGTTCTTTGCACAGGAAATTCTTGCAGAAGCCAAATGGCAGAAGGCTTTCTAAAATCGTTTGACCCAAGACTCGAAGTTTTTTCGGCAGGAACCAAACCCGCCGAAAGGATAAATCCCTTTGCAGTTCGAGTTATGAAAGAAGTTGGCATTGATATTTCCGAGCAGTTCCCAAAGGATGTCGAAAGATTCCTGAATGAAGAATTCGATTATGTAATTACGGTTTGCGACAACGCAAAGGAAACTTGCCCTGTTTTCACTGGTCGGGTTAAAAATAGATTGCATATTGGCTTCGAAGACCCCGCCGAAGCCGTAGGTGAAGAAGAGGAAGTTCTACCCGTTTATCGCAGAGTTCGTGACCAAATAGGCGAAGCATTTCGGAAACTTTATGATGAGGTTTTACGTAATAATTAATTCATTTAGTGAATAGGAAATTGTGGATTATTTTAAAACCTTAAGTCCTTTTGCGATTTTATTATTTGTTGTAATAGTTCTCCTACTTGTTTTTACTGACATTGCTTTCATATCCGCAAGTTTCGACTATTCTACAATTTGGAAACTTGTCGATTGGCTATTTTTTAGTGGAATCTTGGGTTTATTCCTTCCCTCAATAAAAAAATCATTACACACGGAAGTTATATCGGCAACAAAGTTTTCGGGCAGATTTCTCGAAACAACCAAGTTCCTTTTCTACCTCCTGCTTTTTTACTTTGGGTATTTTGTTGCCATTTCCCTATTGAAATGGCTTGTTAGTGCAAAGTATTTGTTCCTATTCGATAAAGCAATTAATTTGGTCTTTAACACTTCCATTTCGTTTGCTTTGGTTATTTCCCAATTATTTTGGCTCTCCAATTTAAAAACGAAAGGGGCAAAGAAACTTATTTTGTCATTTATAAGTTTACTGGGTGTTTTTGCCTTCGTGATGGCGATAAATTTCTTTTTCTCCGATGAGATGGAACTCGAAGAGAACGCAAGGGTAATAGATACGTTCTTTTCAATCGCTGGAATAGTTATTGTCTTTTTTGCATTCAAAATGAAGAACTGGATAGCAATATCTTCTCGTTATGTTATAAAACGGCTCATTCTCTATTCAACCTTGATGATTGTATTGTTTATTATTCTTTTGAGTCAAGGTTTTCATTTTCAGAAAGGTTTGTATTTTTCTAATTTCTTCTTCTTTCATCTAACCCAAATTATGTCGGCAATTTTCTTGGTCAACTATATTAGAGTATTCTATCTTTCTATTATTTCTTTGCCTTTATCCAAAATCGTTGAGCAGAAAGTTTACGAAGTTAATTCCTTGTCCTATTTGACTAAAATTGTCAGAAATTTTAATAAAATAGAAGACATCTGTAATGTTATAACAGAACTTTCGTATAACTCGATGAATCGTTCCCCTGCAATTTTGGTTTTTCTCTATGGCAATTCTTTTGAAATTAAATCTCATTATGGATTAAATTCAAATTTCAACCTCGAAAATGTTCACAATTTTTTTAGGAATATAGAACTTTCTGAAATCAACTCTTCGAAAATTATTTATTCTTTTGAAGAATTTGAACTAAATGAAGATTTTGAAAAGCCAAATGATTTGCTGTTTAAAAGTTTGTGTATTGTGCCAATTTTTGTAAGAGAAAAACTTTTTGGACATCTTATTGTTGCCAATCCCACAGAACATTTCTTCGACGAGGACGATTTAAACTTGCTTTCTTCTTTTGTCGAAACTTTATCCATTGCCGTTGAGAATTATTTCCTTATCAAAGATACAATAGAAAAAGAAAAGTATCGAAAAGAACTACTTATTGCACGCGATATACAGCTTTCTTTTCTGCCAAAAGAATTTCCAAAGACCGACAGAATCGAGATTTCTTCTTTCATTCACCCTTCGGAAGAAGTGGGAGGTGATTTTTATGATTTCATAGAACTCTCCGAAGACAAATTGTTCGTTATCATAGGTGATGTATCGGGGAAAGGTCTTGGTGCTGCTTTTTATATGGCTCTTTTAAAAGGAATCTTCTTTACTCTTTCCAAAAATATTAAAACGGCAAAGGATTTCTTGATTCAGCTTAATAGTTCACTGTTTCGTAAAATCGATAGGCAGATACACATCACCATCACAGCTCTTTTGTTTGACTTTAAAAATGAACAAGTGGAAGTCGTTCGGGCGGGGCATCTTCCAACCTTTGTGAAATCGGGGAATGATACTCTTGTTGTTAAAACTAACGGAATTGGAATTTCTTTGGCAAAAACTTCTTATTTCGCCGAAAAACTTGAATCCTTGAGTTTGAACATTTCCGACGCAGAATATTTTGTTCTTTTCACTGATGGTCTTGTAGAAATAATTGGAGATAAAGACATAAACAAAGGAATTGAAAAGTTGAAACAAATTGTCGAAAATGAAGTATTTAGTAATCCTAAGGAACTTGTTGAAAAAGTAATTGAAAATGTGAGAAGGAATGGAACAAATTTTGATGATGATGCAACTTTGCTTGTTTTGAAAGTAAAAAATGTTAGTTCAACAAAAATAGAAAGATATGACAGAGAAGTTATCAATCAATAGCCAAAAGATTGGCAAGCAGCTCGAAATAATTTTTGTAAAAGGAATATTGGATGCTCATTCTGCCCCGGACTTGGAGAAGTTCGTGGCGGAAACTATTGCCCAAGGCAATATTTACTTACTCTTTAATCTTAAAGAGCTTGACTACATAAGTAGTGCTGGACTTGGTGTTTTTATGGCATTCGTCGAAGATTTAAGAAATCGGGGTGGAGATATCAAATTCGCAGAACTAACTGAAAAAATTTATTCTATTTTTGAACTTCTTGGTTTCCATTTAATATTCGATATTGTTCCAACAAATGACCAAGCAATAGAGCTTTTTAATCAGAAAAAATTAAGAACAAATGAATAATATTATCAATAAAATTTCAGATAAAATTACCATTAAAGCTGATTTAACCGAGTTGGACAGGGTGAGGAGCTTTATCCAAAATGCTTCTTTATCTTTGGGATTTGATGCGATTACTTCTAACCTTATCGCTCTGGCTGTCGAAGAAGCCTGCACAAATTTATTCAAGCACTCATACAATTTTGATAAATCAAAGGAGGTTTCCATCACATTGTCAGCCGATTCAAAAGGGATGGAAATTCTCATCGAAGACGACGGACCAAGTTTCGATCCAACTGCATTGTTGCCAATTGATGCCGAAAAAATTCATAAAAATTTAAAAAAGGGGGGGTTAGGCTTATTCCTTATTTCAAAGGTAATGGATAAAATTTATTACTTTCCTAAGGACAACACAAATATTAGAAATCGCTTAATTTTATTCAAAAATTTTGTTTGAACTAAATTTTGTATTTTAGTATTTTGTAATATGAATGAAAAGTAAAATTTATGAAGGGATTAATTATCGGCTTAGGGGTTCTTTTGGGGATTTTCCTTGGGCTTTTCCCTTCGATAAAAAATCCTAAGCCTTTGTGGTGGAAAGTAGTAGTAGCAGTTTTGTTGTTCTCTACAATTTTCTTAACATTTGTTCCTTATGTTGGGTCAAATTTTAGAACATTTAAGTTTGTTGCTCAAAACATTACGGACTTTTCTGGACCTTTATATTTTGTCCCTAAAAGCAATGAGCTTGTAAATTCAGATGGTCGAACGCTTCTGCCAATTGTCAGTACTCAAAATCCCTCAATTGTGGATACTTTAATAATAGAAAAAGCAGAAGTTCCCCTTGAATTCACGCAATCAAATAGAATAATTGCTAATGTTAAGTATTCTCGTGAGTTGGATAAATTTGTTTATTTGAACACGGTTTCAATAAATCCTTTGTTGGTTCTTCCGTATGTTCCGCAACTTGGAGAACAAATCAGGATTATGAACTTCCACGTTCCCTGTGCTTGGGTTTCTGTTGTTGCCTACTTATTCGCAATGTATTTTTCAATTCGCTTCTTGAAAAATAAAAGATTTGAAGATGACGAACTAGCTTATTCTTCGGCTGTACTTGGGACTTATTTTGCGATTTTGGCGACCGTGACGGGAATGATTTGGGCAAAAATCAACTGGGGTTCATTCTGGAATTGGGACCCTCGCCAAACATCAATTTTTGTACTCCTTTTGATTTATTTTGCTTACTTTGTGCTTAGACAAAGTTTGGACAATCACGAAATAAAGGCAAGGTTAAGTTCGGTTTATTCCATCGTTGCTTTTATCACCGTTCCTTTTCTTGTTTTTGTTATGCCTCGTCTTCTCGAAGGCAATCATCCTGGGTCTGCAAACAGCCCAAATGCTGGACCAATTTTGAGTACACAAGGAGACACACTCAACATTTTGCAATCCCTTGGATTTAGCCTTGGTTTTGCTTCGCTTACAGCCCTTTTCTTTTGGTTCATAAATATTAGAATTAGAATAATTAATTTAAAAAATGCTTTAAGGAGTTAATATGTTTGATTTTCTTGTTCAAAATCAAATTTATATAGTTTTAATTATCGTCATTATCATATGGCTGGGTTTGATGATTTACTTGTTAAATTTAGAAAAGAAAGTAAAAGAACTGGAAAATAAATTATATTCTCGTGAAAAGAAAGGAGAAGAATTAAAATGAAAAAATATATTTTTATTGGAGCGTTTGGTCTGATTTTTTTGGTTGTGATATTGCTTTCGTTTAACAAAAGCGCCATCGAGTACACCGATTTTGAAACCGCTCGCAAATTGTCCAAAAAAGTACAAGTCGTTGGCACTTGGGCAAAAGAATACCCAATTAACTATAATACAGCCACTAATATGTTTGAATTCTTTATGCGAGATAAAAAGGGTAAACTTATGTATGTTCGTTTCAATGGACCTCAACCTAATAATTTCACTATTGCACCAGAGTTTGTAGTTAAAGGGTATGTCCAAGATACAACGTTCATTGCTTCTCAAATCATAACAAAGTGTCCTTCGAAGTACGAAGCAGACCCTGAAACAATTAAAAAGTGAGGATAAGATGTTTGGGAAAATCATCATATATTTGGCATCCTTGTTTTGGCTTTTATCTTTTCTTTTTTATCTCTTTCTAGAAAAATCTAACAAGGAATCGTTGCGAAAGTACGCAAACATCACCTTTTGGGGTGGTGTTGTATCAATTTTGCTTGCATCTTTGTATTTACTTTTCAATATCCTTTCCCACAACTTCACGTTAACTTATGTTTGGAGTTATTCGTCGCGGAACTTGCCTTTTTTCCTACTGCTTTCTTCTTTCTACGCGGGACAGGAAGGCTCTTTATTGCTCTGGGCAACATGGATGTCGCTTGTCGGAGTTTTATTATATTTTTATATAAAGCAAAATAATTTATCTACTCTTTCCCTTTCGTTTTTTGCTTTTTCAGTCTTTTTCCTAACATTAATACTTATTTTCAAAACTCCTTTTGCAGATTTGTGGGAGTCCTTCCCCGATGGAAATATCCCAAAAGACTTTGTTCCACAGGACGGAAGGGGACTTAATCCAATATTGGAAAACTACTGGATTGCGATTCACCCACCTATACTCTTTTTAGGATATAGCTTTTTAGCAATCCCGTTCGTTTTGTCTTTGGCTGGTATCTTCCAAAGGAACTTCGAGGGTTATTCTCGTGCAATTACATTTTGGGCTTTGATTGGGGCAGGAGTTTTGGGTTTAGGAATAATGCTCGGAGGCTTTTGGGCTTATGAAACGCTTGGCTGGGGTGGTTTCTGGGGATGGGACCCAGTTGAAAATTCCTCGTTAGTTCCCTGGATTTTTGTAGTTGTTCTTGTTCATACATTGCTTTTGCACAAAACCAAAGGTGGATTCATCCGTACTAATTTTATATTTGCCTGGCTTGCTTTCCTTGGGGTTTTGTATGCTACATACTTAACACGAAGTGGTGTTCTAAGCGATACTTCTGTTCATTCCTTCGTCGACCCAGGCAAAGTTGTAAATGTTTTGCTTCTCATCTTTCTTGGTGTTTTTATTCTTTTTCCTATTGTCGTATTTCTTTTGCGTTTTAAGTCATTTGAAGGCGAAAAGCAAAACATTATAATCGCAAGTAGGCAGTTTTTTACCTTGCTTGGGATTGTAATTCTTATAGTTTCATCCGTTGTAATTCTAGTTGGAACAAGTTTGCCCATAACTCAGAATTTCATAGGAGCGAAAAAAGTTGCTTTGGAGCCATCTTTCTATAATCAATGGATGCTGCCTTTGGCTATTTTGATTTTGCTTTTTAATGGAATTTCACTTTATTTCAATTGGAAGGGAACAGACTTAAAATTGATTATTAAATCAGCTTCATTGGATTTAATAATTTCAGTAGTTGTCTCAATTTTATTTCTGTTTCTTTCAAATTACAGCATAGCCTATACAATTCTTTTCTTTGCAAGCTTTTTCACGTTGTTGGTTAACTTGAGGAAATTGGTTAAGAAACTCGCTAAGAAGAACTTTCGTATTGGTGCTTTTGTTTCCCATTTGGGCATTGTTTTCCTTATTGTTGGGGCAATGCTTTCAGGCGGTTTCGAAAGGACGCAAACGATTCATTTGACCGAGGGAAAGAAATCTTCTGCTTTTGGTTATGTTTTTGAACTTTTACGAAAGGAGCAAATTGAGCAAGAAAAACCCGATAGGGAAAAGTATCGCTTTTATGTTCGTATGTCTTCGAACAACAGCAACTCAATAGTTAGACCGATTGTATACTGGAGCAGTTTCAATAATTTTGAGCAACCTTATTTTGAGCCAGACATAAAAACATTTCTTTCAAAAGACGTTTATATTGCTCCAAAGTCTCTAATTTTTAATGATTTCTTTACACCTGTTACAATGAAAAAAGGGGACGCTGTTGAAGCTCCTTGGTCAAAGGGAGATTCAATTTATTTCCTCTCGTATGATATGAGTTCAATGCATCTTGGTTCAACACAAAATAACTTTATGTTCGGTTTAGCCCTAAGATATAATATCGATGGCAAAATTTATTACGATACAGTTTACTCAGTTTTAAATATGAAGATGAACTCTTTTAGTCCTGTCTGGAAACTGGTTCCTACGAAAGATTTTGCCATTGGCTTTACAAAATTCCAGCCTGCTGAAAATTTAGAGCAATCAACAGTTGAGCTTAGTTTCGGACAGGAAATGTTAATTGCCGATGTTACCGTTAAGCCTTTTATCATTTTAGTTTGGATTGGTGTTATTCTTACAGTTATTGGATTTATTGTAGCAGTAAACAAATACAAAAGAATCAAAAATGTATCTCAGTAAATATTTTCAATAAATAATCGTCGAGTTATTTTTTAATAATTAAGGGTGTAACGATGTTAAAAAAGTCAATTTCTTTACTTGCAATTATGCTTGTTCTTTCGTTTGCTTCTTGTCGTTCAGAAGTCAAGAACCAACAAGAACCAAAAGACAATTATACCGAAGTCAGCGAGTTGGCTGAGCAAACTAAATCGGAATCCAACAATACTCCAGAACAAAATGCTGGATTTACACCACAAGTGTTTTTTGCAACCAGCGTATCGCCAGCCAAACCCGGCAATCTTGTTGATTTCGTTTGGAAACAGGATGGCAAAGAAATCAAATTTTCTGATTATGTAAAAGGAAAGATTGTGCTTTTAAATTTCTGGGGAACTTGGTGTCCACCCTGCCGACGCGAAATACCCGACTTAATCGAAGTGCATCAAGAAAGCGAAGGTAAAGATTTTGTTATCGTTGGTATTACGCTTGAACGGGATATCGAAAATGCCGAACGAAATGTAAAAGATTTTGCAACCCAAAAAGGAATTAAATACTTGAACATTATTGACAAAGATGGTGCAATTGCCAAAGCCTATGGTGGAATTAATGCAGTCCCAACTACTTTTATCATCGACAAGCGTGGAAAGATTGTCGAAACATTGATTGGCGCTCGAATGAAACAAGATTTTCTCGAAGCAATCAATAGAGCAAGGAAATAAATTTGGTAAATAATAAAAACAAAAAAGGCTGGTCAAAAACCAGCCTTTTTTATTCAGAATTCACTCTGTTATTCTTGGGTTTCTTTGGGACTCGGAGCCAAAGTTCTTTTTCCAAGTTCATTGTCAATCATTAACAGTCCGCCTTTCCAATCCCCAATAAGTTTAAGTTTTTCGACGATTTCGCTTACATTTGCTTCTTCTTCGATTTGTTCAGTAATAAACCATTGCAAGAAGATATTAGTTCCGTGGTCTCCCTCTTTAATAGCAAGATTAGCCAGTTCGTTAATGTTTTGGGAAATGAACCGTTCGTGTTTCAAAGACGCTTCCATAGCGGCAAGCGGGCTTTCCCAACTGGAAGGTGGCTGGTCGATTTTAGAAATTTGAACCGTCCACCCTCTGTCGAGCAGATAATCGAAAAATTTCATTGCATGTCCCATTTCCTCTTGGGCTTGGAGTCGCATCCAGTGTGCAAAGCCCTTAAGATTAATCGATTGAAAATATCCAGCCATTGCTAAATAGAGATTAGATGAGTACATTTCGCGAGCAAGTTGTTCATTGAGTGCTTGTTGCATTGTGCTTTTTAGCATTTTCTCCTCCAATTTAAAAAATATAAAACGAGTTAAACTAAAAAATATTCTATTTTGGTAATGTAATTTTAACTTCTGTGCCGGGTCTTCCTTCCTGGGCTAAATATGATGGGGATTGAATTTCTATTTTCCCACCAAATTTCGTGATAATTTCTTTGACCAATGCCATTCCCAATCCCGAACCCTCGATATTTTTCTCCTTTGCTATACTACTTCGATAAAACTCATTGAAAATTTTGCCCAATTCATCCTTTGGTATTCCAATACCATTATCGGCAACAATTATGTCAATTGAATTTATATTATCATTAATCGTAATTTCTATTATTCCATTTGCCTCTGTATACTTAATTGAGTTTGAAACTAAATTCGAGAGCGCAAGTTTCAATAAGTTCCTGTCGGTGGATAGAATCACCTCCGAAACGTTTGATTTTATCCTATAATCAAGATTTTTCGAGACGATTAATATTCTATGATGCTGATAAACTTCGTCCAAAATTTCTTTTAAATTTGTTGGTGTTTTTTCAATAGTTGTGGTTAATTTCACTTGCGACACTTTTAGGATATCGTCGATGAGAGTTAATGCACCCCTTAGCCTATGTTGAATCCTCTCGATTGGTTTTTCAAGATGGCTTGGCAGCTCGCCAAGGCTTTTGTTTGTGATTATTTCGACCCAAGTTAAAGCAGCAGAAATTGGGGTCTTTAAATCGTGAACAAAAGTCATCACATATCTTGACTTTGACCTTTCCGCTTCTTCCAGTTCCTTATATGCAACTGCAAGGGCTTTTTCTCTTTGGTAAAGCACTTTTGCAATTGAATTGGCAAGATAAATTGAAATATACACAACAATCGCAAATGTTGAAAAGAAAACAATCAAGTATCGTTCGTCATTGTAAAGCGGATGTTCTATGATTCCTGAAATTTGGTAATGAGGTATTAAACCTTTGAATTCTAAAATAGAACCCAAGATAGAAACCAAAAGAACAATTGTCATTAATAAATTGACAACCGCACCTGGCAGAATAAGGCTACCAATAATTAAGTGAAACACAAAGAAAGTGTTGAATGGAGATTCGACTCCACCAGTGAAGTAAATTATCAACATCAGGAAGATAAAATCAACTGAAATTTGTAAAAGCGAAAAGTGGAGGCTATGAACCTTGATTTTTTTTGAAATTTCGGGATATTTATTCCAAAGAAAATGGAAAAGGAAATTGTAAGCCAAAATCAATGGTGGAAAATAAATTAGCTTATCGAAGGGCATTTTAATTTCAGGGAAATAAATCTGTATCAATTTTGCACCACCGATAAAGCCTAAAAGTAATAACACTGCAAGATAACGAAGTTGAATTAACCAGCGATTTCTTTTTCTAATCTCAATCCAAAAACTTTCGAAATTGACCCAATCGGGAACCAAAGTAAAAATTTTCTTAACCATAACAATTTCACTTTATCAACAAATTCATAAATTGGTAATTTAAAAAAATTGATTTTCATTTTAGTATGGTGCAGAATACAATGAAAAATGTTTTTGAAGGCAAAAAGATTGTTGTTGGAATAACCGGTTCTATTGCTGCCTACAAATCTTTGTCTCTTATTCGTGAACTTGTTCGAAAGGGAGCCGAAGTATTTCCGGTTCTTACTCCCTCGGCAACAAATTTTGTCACAGAATTAGAAACATCGAATTTGAGCCGAAACTCAACCATTGTTGATATGTTCGACAAATCATATCAAAGCAAAGGGGCTTGGCACATTGATTTAGTTCACCAGTGCGATTTGATGATTATTGCCCCTTGCTCTGCTGCAACACTTGGGAAAATTGCAAATGGAATTTGCGACAATGCCCTTGTAACTTTGGCAATTGCTTTGCCCCGGAACGTGCCTTTGTTAATTGCACCAGCAATGGATACATCTATGTGGGAAAATCCGGCAACGCAAAGGAACGCCAAAACTCTACTCGAACAAGGTGCCGTAATTATTCCACCAGCAAAAGGCGAGCTGTCCAGCGCGCTTTATGGCGAAGGTCGCCTTCCAGAATTACCTGTGTTGTTGGATTACATTCAAACTTATTTGTATCTTGCCGAAATTAGCACTGAGCGAAAAGCTAATCTTTTAAAAATCAAAGGGAAAAACATTTTGATTTCTGCTGGTCCTACACAAGAAAAAATCGACGATGTCCGTTTCATAAGCAATTTCTCTTCGGGCAAAATGGGATACGCCATTGCTTCTTCTGCCTGTTCGCTTGGTGGAAATGTTACATTGGTCTCCGGACCATCTTGTTTAACAATTGAGCACAACTTGAAATTGGTTAAGGTTGCTTCTTCAAACGAAATGCTTCAAGCGTTAAAAGATGAATTCTTGGAAAATCAGATTGTCATTATGTCTTCTGCTGTTGCCGATTTTACTCCAAAAATCAAATCCTCGGGCAAGATTAAGAAAGAAAAGAGCGAAGAGCTTGTTCTGAACTTGATTAAAACGCCCGATATTTTATCTGAACTTGGCAGAATAAAGAAAAATCAAGTTCTCGTTGGTTTTGCTCTCGAAGAATCATCCGAAGGTTTGTTCAACGCTTGGAAAAAGCTCAAACAAAAGAATTGCGACTTGATAGTGCTCAATTATATTGACCGTGAACAAAGTGGCTTCGCTGGGGATTTCAACACCATTACTGTGATGAAATTCAAATCGGAAAACGAAATGAATATTAATTATTACGAACCGATGGAAAAAAGCTTATGTGCAATGGCAATTCTCGAGGAAATTGCCGAATTATTATAAATTTACTTTATAGCAAATTTTTCCATAACGAATCTCAAATGCTCGAAACTGTAAATTCCTGTATCGTGACCATCGCCCCAGATGATTCGAATAGCATAGTTTCCAACTGGCTCAATGGATTTCAATTCATATTTTGCGGGATTATGAACCTCCAACTTTACTGGCTCAAATTTTTTAAAACCAACCTGTTCACCCTGGCAAGAAGCACAAGGGCAATTGTCTCTTAAATCTTTCAAAGTTACTGTCGATGATAATCCATCGAGCCATTTGATGAATAACTTATCATTGTCAACTCTTTTGATTTCAATTGGCTCCATATTCTATTACTTGAACTTTGTTATTATCTTATTCCAAATAACAATAAAAGCAATTGCAGAAAATAAACACATAAACAAAATAATCCAAAAAGCATCTGTTCGTTCTGCAAGTGGAATAGTCACATTCATTGAGAAAAGGCTAACGACATAAGTTGGTACCATTATCGTTATTGTGATGATGTTTAGGATTTTCATAAGAACGTTCAAATTGTTTGCAATTATCGAAGCCCGTGCGTCCATCAAGCTTGCAAGGATAGATGAATATGTCTCTGCCTGTCGCAAACACTGATTGTTTTCGATGAGTATGTCTTCCAGTAACTCCATTTCTTCGCCTGTTATGTTTAGTTTTGCCGCATTAAATTTGATTTTTTCGAGCAGGAATTGGTTTGTTGTAATTGCGTTGTGGTAATACACCAAACTCTTTTCGAGAGCAAAAAGTTGCAGAAGATACTTATTTTCTTGTGCTTGGCTTAGATTATCTTCAAGTTCATCTGATATTTTATTTATAACATTCAAATGGTAGTAAAATTGTATAATAAAGCTATAAATAATTTTAAAAAAAACATCTTTGATTGAATATACTCTTTGGAATATTTTGGAATAGAAAAGCTCAGTCAGTGGGTCTTGCGACACAACCACCATTTTATCGGAAAAAAGGAAGATACCAATTGATTGAACACGAAAAATCAGTTCTTCGGGAGCAAGATGGTGCTTTGGTGCTTTAATTATGAAAGCGAAATGCTGTGGTTCAAATTCTAAACGAGCTAATTCATCGGGGTCCAATGAGGAGTTTAATGTATGCTCATCTATAAGTAACTCATCGATAAGGTATCGTTTCTCCGATTCTTCGATATTTGTGTAAAAGAGCATATTCCCATCCTCGGCTTCAAGCATTTTCCCTTCGTGGATTTTGTATTTTTTGACCATCGGACCTCCGGTTTGATTCCAAAACAAAACTACAAAATTACGAAGTATTTATCTTTGGATATGCTAAATTCCCAAAGTTATTTTGATAAAATACAAAAGATTTTAAAACACAACTTGTCGCTCTGAAATAGTTTTTGCAAATATCAGATTAAAAAAATAAATCAAAATTTGCATTTTAAGATTTTTTGCTTAATTTTGTTTTGTGTTAAAAATAATATTGTTATGATAACGAAAACACAAACGGGTTTATCGGCAAAAGCCGAAAAAAGGACTGAAACTGTTCAACTGGTCTCGTTTTTGCTTGGCGAAGAGGAATACGCTATTCCAATTACCAATGTGCAAGGCATTAACAAAATGAGCGAAATAACCAAACTGCCGAATGCTTTTGAATACGTCGAAGGCATTATTAACCTGCGTGGGAACATCATTCCCTTGATTAACCTACGGAAAAGGCTTTCTTTGCCTCCGAAAGAATTTGACAAAACCACTCGGTTTATTGTTATTGAATATGAAAACCACCTTTTTGGTTTTATTGTCGATTTCGTCAATAGAGTTCTTACAATACCCAAAAGCACTATTGAACCGCCCCCGCCTTCTTCCCTCAAAATTGACTCGAAATATGTTACCGCAATTGCTAAGTATGAAAATAGATTGATTATTCTTCTCGACCTCACAAAAGTTTTTACAAAAGAAGAGTTCAATCAAATTTCGACATTAAATGGATAATGTGTTGTTTAACAATTATTTGAGGATTTTATGAAAATCTCCACAAAACTCTATGTTTCTTTTGGTATAGTTTTATTGATACTTGTTGCGTTTGTCATTTTTGCCCCTCTTAAAATGTCTTCGCTTTCATCCAAGATGGACTCAATTCGAAGCGAGAATGTGAAAAAAATTGTCTTGCTTTCCGACTTTAAAGAAAATCAAAATGTTATCGCTCGTGCGCTACGGAATATGTTCTTCACCGATGACGCAAAAGTAGTCGAAAAAGAATGGGAACGCGTTCTCGGGTCTCGAAAAAATCTGGGGAATCTGCTTCAAAAGCTTCGAGAGCAAGCCAAAACAGAAGAAGAACAAAAGATACTTGATGAAATTGCCACCCTCCGAGAAAAGTACATTGCCGGGCAGAACAAAGTTCTTGAACTACGAAAACAAAACGACCTAAAATCTGCTGGCGAATATCTTATGGGTGGTTTCAGGGATATTCAAAATAAATACTTTGGACTGGTGAATGACTATTTTTCCCGTAAACTCAAAAATATTGATGAGGCTGTTGTTTCTGGAAAGGATAGCGCCGCAAGTGCAAGGAACATTCTTATCGGATTTGGATTGGCTGGGGTTATCTTAGGTTTAATCTTTGCAGCAGTAATCTCGAAGGGAGTTTCCAAACCAATCAATAAGGCAGTTGATGCAAGCCAAAAAATTGCTCGCGGGAATATGAATGTAGACCTTGATGTCAAGGCAAAGGATGAGACATCCTTGCTTATGGAAGCGATGAGGAATATGGTTTCGAATATTGATTCGATGGTAAAGGATGTAAAGACGCTTGCCGATGCGGCAGTAAACGGCAAGCTCGATGTTCGAGTTGACTCTTCCAAATACGAAGGCGATTTCAAAGAATTAATTGAAGGAATGAATGCAACCCTCGATGCTGTAATTGGTCCATTAAACGTAGCAGCTGAGTACATTGACCGAATCTCGAAGGGAGACATTCCACCTCTAATTGTGGAAGATTACAAAGGCGACTTCAAAGAAATAAAGAATAATTTGAATCAGTTAATTCAAAGCTTAAATTTAGTAACTCAAAGTGCAATTGAAATATCCAAAGGTAATCTTTCAGTAGAAATAAAAGAACGTTCAAAAGATGATTCTTTAATGATTGCATTAAAAGAAATGCGAGATATTCTACAAAATGTTGTTAATAATATTTATTCGATTGTGGACCAAGCAAAAATTGGCAAATTGAATTATAGGATTGAAGAAGGTAGCAATAAAGGTGAATTTCTAAGATTGATAAGAGGAATCAACGAAACTCTGGATGTAATTACGAACATATTTGATCATGCAGGAAACGTTATGGTAGCGGATAAGGATGGTTATATTAACTTTTTAAATAAATCCCAGTATAACTTCTTGACTACATATGAAGCGGAATATAGAAAAAATTTTCCGGACTTTTCCGTTCAGAAGGTTTTAGGCACTCATATCGACCGATGGCACAAGAATCCATCGCGAAATCGTTCTATTTTGGAAGGTCTGCGGTCCGCTCATGAAGCAAAAATTAGCATTGGCGACAAAATTATGCTTTTAGTGATTAATCCTCTATTTGACAAAAATCAAAATAGGTTAGGTTATGTTGTACAATGGATTAACTATACAAATGAAGCAAACTTAGAGAATTCTTTGAATAATCTTGTTAATGATATACTTAACGGTAATTTGAATTCGAAATTTGATGAAAATCTATTCACAGGTTCATACATACAAATAGCCCAAAAGCTTAATCAGATGCTCGATATTATTTCCCAGCAATTTTCTCTTACATCTAATTATCTTGAACGAATATCCAATGGAGACATTCCAGAAATTATTAAAGAATCCTACAAAGGTGAATTTGAACGGTTGAAAGAAAACTGGAACAAATTAATTAATTCCATTGACCGAATTGTTTCCGATACATTGGAACTTGGAAAGGCGCTTGGCGAAGGTAGGCTCGATTTTCGTGCCGATTCATCTAAACATCAAGGTAAGTACAAAGAAATTATCGAAACCATAAACACTGCAATCGACAATATTGCTGAGCCTTTGCAAGAAACTGGCAGTGTTATGGATTATATGCGCGATGGTGACCTCACTGTTCGAATGCTCGGGGAATATGCAGGAGAATTGCAGAGATTGAAAGAGAATATTAATGCAATGGCAGAAGCAATTTCCTCTGTTTTATTGCAAATATCCTCTTCGGCAGATGTAACAGCCTCTGCGGCTGCGGAAATTTCGGCAATAGCCGAGACACTTGCAGCCTCGGCTGCCGAGAACAGCGCCCAAGTTGATGAGATTGCAACTGCCATCGAGGAAATGAGCCGAACTATTTCGGAAAATGCAATGGGAGCAACCCGCGCCGCCGAAGTTGCCGATAAAAACAAGAAAATCGCAATGGAAGGCGGAAGCGCTGTTCAACAAACAGTCGACAAGATGAGCGAAATTGCTAATGTAGTTAAGGCGAGCGCCGAAAAGATTGAAAAACTCGGTGAATCGAGCAAGCAAATTGGCGAAATTATTTCTGTGATAGACGAGATAGCCGACCAAACGAATCTATTGGCTTTGAACGCTGCAATCGAAGCTGCTCGTGCTGGCGAACAAGGGCGTGGCTTTGCTGTTGTTGCCGACGAAGTTCGCAAACTTGCCGAACGGACAACCGAAGCAACGAAACAAATTGCGAATATGATAAAGGGAATCCAGAAGGAAACAGAAGAGGCTGTCCGCGCAATGCAACAAGGTACGAACGAAGTTAACAGCGGAATCGTTCTTGCTGACCAAGCAGGTAAAGCTTTGCATGAAATTGTGCAAAGTTCGCAGGAGGTTTGGGATATGATTAATCAAATCGCTGCCGCAACCGAAGAGCAGTCCTCGACAGCTGAACAGGTAGCCAAGAATGTAAGCTCGATTTCCCAAGTTACATCGGATACTGCAAATCGTGTTCAAGACATAGCAAAATCTGCCGAAGACCTTGCCAAACAAACTGATTTATTGCGAACACTTCTCGAAAAGTTCAAGTTGCGCAAGGAAGGCGGAAGCAGTTACCTCGAAGGAAAAGATTCGCGGAAACTTTCGGGAAAAGGTAGCCGATACCTTTCCAGTGGCGAAAAACAGTAGGGTTTAAGAATTTTGGGAAAAGACCCAAAGGGGCAGGAAGTTTGCTTCCTGCCCCCTTTTTTAAAGATGGGCAAACCAAGATTTATTGGGTACAAGATATTTTTTCATTGCATCTGCGGTAAGGCAGGAATGAATTGGCAAAATGCCAATTAAATCGCCAACTTTGTAACGGCTTAACACTTGTGGAGTGGTTCTAATCACAGAATGTTCCTGAGTGATGAATCGCACGAAGGAATTTTCGAGGGGGAACGACCAGGAATCGTTGAAAATATCGACAAGAAGTCCGAAAAACTTTACTCCGTCAATTTCAATGTAATCTTTAGACAAATGAACAGCACCCCCGTAGCAAATCATTTCGTTTCGTTCAGGATAAATTGCAACAATTGGAGCAGCCAAGCAAACTGCTATATCCTCGAAATCGCAACTGCCGATGTAAGCTTGCTGAACATCGTAAAAAACAAAGTTCCCGGGGCGAAGTTCATCTACACCATAAAAGTCATCGCAGATGCATACCGAGGGAGTATCGCCAACGGAGAGAATTAAATCGAAACCTTCGGATATCAATTTGTTTTTTAAGTCGAAAAGTTTGCCTAGGAAAATTCTGTTTTGTTCGATAACTTCATCTTTTGAGTTACAAAAATAGACATTCCCGTTGTGCGATAAAATCCCTATTAGATTAATAAATTTTGTCTTCTTGATTAAACTCAAGGCTTTTGCGATTAAGTTAAAATTGTCAATTGGCAAGCCTGAACG
>RCNO01000038.1 GCA_003731685.1 Bacteroidetes/Chlorobi group bacterium MS-B_bin-24 | reverse complement strand
TAACTGCTAAACTTTTTTAGTTAATTCTTTCATCCCGGCAACCTATTATTTTTGTTAAAATTATGAAAAATTAAATTTCTTTATTGCATATTTCGGGCTTATTGTAAATCACCCATTGTCTATTACGGTGCATTCAGTAGCAACCCGAAAACCCTCCAACTCAGGTTCTTCCAAAAAAGGAATTGCATCCCATTATACATAAAGACATCCGATGTTTTTAAAACATCGGATGTCTGCTATTTCAGAGATATACAAGTTGAACTCCTTGTTCAGATTTGTGAGAAAAGCTGCAGGAATGGTTAAGCAAAGGTCTGTTCTTTGCGAAAATTGTTGCGTTGTCACTCCAAAGTAAAAATAGGCATCGGATGTTTACAAAACATCCGATTTCTTCATAGCATCAGGTTTTACGAAATTATGTACTAACCATTCTTTTTTTCAATTCAGAATGATAATCCCTTAACTTAAATATGTTAACTTTGATTTTTGAGAACATTGATTTTACAAAAAATATTTTTTTTGAAAAATTTATTTATTTAATATCTAATTTTAAATTTGTTTATAGTAGGATGTCGAAAATGGAACGAGAAGTTGTTTATCTCGAGGATGTAACAATCCGATTTGCAGGGGATTCTGGCGATGGTATGCAATTGACAGGTTCCCGATTTTCTGACACAACAGCATTTGTTGGTACCGATGTTAGCACTTTCCCCGATTATCCTTCGGAGATTCGAGCACCCGAAGGCACTCTTTACGGCGTAAGCGCCTACCAGATACATTTTGGTTCAAAGGGTGTTTATACTCCCGGCGACCAAATTGATGTTCTGGTGGCAATGAACCCAGCCTCGCTCAAAGTCAATTTACCTTTTCTTCGAAAGCGCGGAATTTTGATTGTTAACACAGCCAATTTTACCGAAAAAAATCTTAAACTTGCGAAATACGAAACAAATCCACTCGAAGATGGCTCTTTAAAGGATTATCAAGTTTTTAAAATTAACTTTAATGAAATTGTTAATGAATTGCTTAAAGATTCGGGGCTGACTCCAAAGCAAATTGAACGGACAAAAAACATTTTTGCATTGGGACTCGCTTATTGGCTTTTCGATTTACCCTTAAAGTCCACAGAAGAGTGGATATTGAAGAAATTTGGTAAGCGACCGCAAATTGCTCAAGCAAATCTTAAAGTTTTACGAGCGGGCTATGAATATGGCGAAACAAACGAACTTTTTGCAATCCGGTATAAAATTGTTCCAAAGAAACTTGAACCCGGCGTTTATCGGAATATTACAGGGAACGAAGCAGTTGCTTTAGGTTTAGTTGTTGCTGCCGAAAAAGCGAAATTACCACTCTTCCTTGGTTCCTATCCAATTACTCCTGCAAGCGAGATTCTTCACTTTATTTCCAGCTACAAGCCCTATGGAGTTTTGCACCTTCAAGCCGAAGATGAAATTGGCGGAATTACAAGTGCAATAGGCGCCGCTTATGGTGGTGCTCTTGCTGCCACTTCCACTTCGGGTCCGGGTCTTTCGCTCAAAGTCGAGGCTTTGGGCTTGGCGGTCATTCTCGAGCTTCCCCTTGTTGTCATCGATGTTCAACGAGCTGGTCCAAGCACAGGAATGCCGACCAAAATGGAGCAAGCCGATTTGTTCATCGCTATGTTTGGGCGCCACGGCGAGGCTCCTCTTCCCATCCTTGCAGCATCGACCCCAACTGATTGCTTCGATATGACACTCGAAGCAGCGAGAATTGCTATAAAGTATATGACCCCTGTGATTCTCCTTACCGATGGCTATTTGGGTCAAAGTTCCGAAGAATGGAAAATTCCCGATTTGAACTCAATACCCGAAATCCCCGTCAAAATCTACACCGAGCCCGATTACCTTCCCTATAAGCGCGACCCAGTAACGCTCGCTCGACTCTGGGCACTCCCCGGAACTCCCGGTCTCGAGCATCGTATCGGTGGACTTGAGAAAGAGGATATAACAGGAATTGTTAGCCAAGACCCATTGAACCACCAAAGAATGGTTGAATTGCGGGCAGAAAAAATAAAGAGAGTCCAGCAAGACATTCCTGATGTTGAACTTTTGGGTAGCGAAGATGCAGATTTGCTCATCATTGGTTGGGGAAGCACTTATGGTGCAATCAAAGCTGCCTTCGATAGATTAACAGAAAAAGGGATTAAGCTTGCCTATGTGCATTTGAAATATCTAAATCCATTTCCAAAAAATCTTGGCTCAATTATTGAAAAGTTCGATAAAATCCTTGTCCCCGAAAACAATCTTGGTCAACTTGCCTTCATTTTACAAGGGACATATTTAAAACCTGTAATAGGTCTTCACAAAATCCAAGGCAGGATTTTCCTTTCCTCTGAAATAGAAAATAAAATCTTGGAAATTTTAAAACAAAAGTGAGGTTAAAATGACAACGCTAATTGATGATTTAATAAAAAGCAAGCCGATTCAAACAATTGAATACACCCCGAAGGACTTTAAGTCTCCTTTGGAAGTAAGGTGGTGTGCTGGATGTGGGAGTTATTCTATCCTTGCACAAGTGCAAAAAATTCTTGCGGGGTTAAAAATTCCACGGGAAAAATATGCATTTATTTCTGGTATCGGTTGCAGTAGCCGTTTCCCCTATTACATCCAAACCTATGGTATTCACGGTATTCACGGGCGTGCAATTGCAATTGCAACGGGCTTAAAAATTGCCCGCCCCGACCTTTCTGTTTGGGTTGCAACAGGCGACGGCGATTGTATGAGCATTGGTGGCAATCATTTAATCCACGCCGCTCGGAGAAATATCGGGCTCAAGGTTTTAATGTTCAACAACGAAATTTACAGCTTGACCAAAGGCCAGGTTTCGCCCACAACTCAGCACGGTCAGCCAACTAAATCATCTCCTTTTGGAAACATCGACTATCCTTTCAATCCAGCTTCATTGGCGCTTGGTTCGGGGGCATCTTTCGTTGCCCGAACATTCGACCGCGACCCAAAACATATGCAAGCAATTTTGGAACGCGCCGCTCGCCACAATGGCTTTGCTTTTGTCGAGATATACACTAATTGTGTGATTTACAATGATGGGGCATTCGACTTGTACACCGTTGCCGAAACACGCAAAGAACACTCAGTTATGCTTGAACACGGCAAGCCATTAATTTTCGGTGCTAATAATGACAAAGGTATTCGCTTGGATGGATTCACCCCAACTGTTGTTTCTTTGGCAGATGGAAAATGGTCTGTCGACGACCTTTTGGTGCACAACGAAAATGACTCAACGCTTGCTTTCATCCTTGCGAATATGACATATAATCCCGAATTGCCGCGGCCATTCGGTATTTTCCAAGCTATTCAAAAGCCAAGCTACGAAGAATTAGTTTTGCAACAAATCGAGGATGCAAAGAAAAAGCACCCCGACGCAAACCTAATCACTTTGTTGCGAGGCGAAGATTATTGGGAAATTAAAGAATAAAATGTTGTGGTGATTACTTAATTTGTTCCACCAAACTTTTTGGGGCGACCGGCCGGTCGCCCCTACATTTTTGCCAACATCGATAAAATTATTTCGGGGCAGACACATAGGTATGCCCCTACAATGACGATGATGTCGTGGAAAGGGTAAGGAATTGTGTTTTGTTTTTAGGGGCAAATAATTATTTGCCACTACAAGATATTTAATTATTTGATGTTTACCCGAAAACCCGTGTTCGTGACCCTCATAGGATTAATTCCGGTAAGACATCGGATGTTTTTAAAACATCCGATGTCTGAAATAACTCGTATAGACTAACCTTTGTATTCGCACCTTGTTCCAGCGTGTTCGCCACTTAAACCAGTATCTCGTAGGAGCTACCAGCCGGTCGAACTTTCAGAATAATTCTGAAATGATTAATTAACAATTTGCACTTGCCGGGCTGGAACGAATTAAATTATTACCAAATTTTTAAATTCAAAAACATTGTGTATTGTGTGATTAATTTCCACAAAATATTTTCACAGTTTCATTGAGAGAAAAGAAACTCAATTAATTAATCAGATTCTCGTTTATTAAAAAATTATGCGTTACAAAGATACGAATCAAAAGAAAATTGTTGATAGAAACCTTTTTGGGAAGCGGGTTTTCTTTCTTGTTTCTGGATTTGTTTCCCTTGGTTTAGCCATTCTTGGAATTTTTTTACCTGTACTACCAACGACGCCTTTTCTTTTGCTTTCTGCATACTGTTTTTCCCGTTCCTCGAAGAAGTGGCACCAGTGGTTGATTAAACACAAGCATTTTGGAAAAATTATCCGCGATTACAACGAAAGGCGTGGTGTTTCATTAAAAATAAAAATTTTCGCAATATCTTTCCTCTGGATAACTATTTTATTCAGTGTTGTTGTAGTTGTAGAACCAATTGTGCTCGACTTTCTTTTAATCACAATTGCTACTTTTGTGACAATTCACATATTAAAATTGCAAACACTCAGAGATTGATTTTCAATTCCATCTCGGCGAAGGCAATAAATCGTAGAAATAAACATCCTCGATAATTACTTTTCCGTTGATTGGCTCAACATAAATGTATTCAGAAAGTGGGATTTTCGTTCGTCCCTGCAAAACAGTGTCGATACCAACAATAACGTGGAACACTTCACCTTCGTTCTGGATAAATATCCTGCTTACTTTTTCGTTGCTCAATTTCACAGAATCAACTGCCGCAAGAAGCCTACGATTTTCGAAAACTTTGCTTCCCTGTTTAGTAAATTCAAATATAAGCTTTGGACTAATTTCGAAATCCTTGCCCGAAGCACGGAAGTAAAAGCGAACACCATCGCCGTAAGGGACTTTGACATAAAAGTCTGCATCCATTGTGTTCAAACCTGGGCAAACAAGGGACACACGATTGCCTTCCCCAATAATTAACATATTGTTGGGAACAACCGCAGAATCAGGATTCCCAAATATTTCGCCAAGAATATTATTTTCGTAAAAACAATTCAACAGGAAAAACTCTGGAGCAGAACCAACATATCCCCGAAAATTCGGCGTCAACAACGGTAAACTCTCGTTCCCTCTTGGTGAGCAACAAGAGTAAAGAAAAAACAGGACAAGCATCCACAAAACAGAAACCTTTTTCATTTGTTCAAACCTTTTTTGTTATACCGAAGCTCTTCGGGCTGGAAAATTCTATCGAGGAAGCCAATGGAAATTCCAATGTAATATCGAGAGAAAGTGAGATATGGAGTAAAATCGATATAATCAGACTTGTTCAGAAGATTTGCAAAACGGTCATTATTCCCGTTCACATAGCCGAAAACCACGGAAAGATTAAAACTCTCGCTCATTTTTAAATTGAAACGATTGCCAAAATGAATAAAGCTCGATGGATAATAGTTATACTCAACAAAGGGCTCAATGGAAAGTTCATCGGGCAGAATCAACTGCCAGTAGCCAAGCCGAGCAGGTAAAATCCCTATCCCAATATCCCTTAAACCAAATATGAAAGCATTCAACAAGGATGTTCCCAAATAAAATCCATTATTCAAAATAGGTATGGCTATTGAAGCAGGAAATAATCTAAAATGGACTCCTTTCACCAAAGTTTTTGTAGAACGACCTAAACTTGTGTCTGAATTTGTGTTAAGAAGTGCGAACTGAAAAAGCCCAATATTCCACGAAGAATGCGGATGGTCTTTCCATTCTGTGTAAAGTTCTGGGACAACGTTGACGAAATCCAAAAACGAGATGCCCAAACCAACATAAGGCGTTGTAATAGTTTGTGCAGTTGGAGGGTCTAAGTCTTGAACGAACGGCGAAAATTTTGGATTCTGGCCCAGAGCAACACCAGCATAGGCACGGAAATTAAGACCCCCGAGCGACCCAATTTCCAATGCAATATTTGGATTTATGTATTGGGATGGATACAAACCAAAGCCAAACGAAGGCGATATAGCTACATAAGGAATTTTATCGAAAAGGAAAAACCGTTTCTTTATATAAATTGGAAAAAACGAAGCAAGGTTGTGCTCAATAGTGTTGTCTTTCGAAAATATTTCAAAAATACTGGTGCCAATAGTCCAGTTGCGGGAATCTCTGAACCAACGAAGCCGCCACTCGCCAATACCAAAACGATAATAGCCGCCCGAGAAAAGCTTGTCTTTGTAGCCTCTTTGATTTTGGGGATATCTTTCGATTTCAGGGAAGATTCCAAAAATTCCATTCCCAAGTTGATTTTCTTTGCTTGTGCCAATCAGACCAACACTTTCGAACAAGCCCAGACGAATGAAGTTCGGATAGTAACGCTCCACGATACTATCGCGAGTGGTAATTGTTCTGGTTGATTCCAAAACCTTCGAAGAAGGATAGACAATGCCGTTATCTCTCCGCCCCGGAGCATTTTTGACCTCAATTTGCGTCAAAGTGTCGCGAACGACGATTGTATATGTTTCGGTCTCGGTTCGAGTGTGAAAAGTTCCACAACTATACATTGCCAATATTAAAACTATACCAAAACAAAATAGAAGGAACCTTCTCATATATTCTCACCTTTAATAATTAACAACAGAACAATTCAAAGTAACAAAGCCGGAAAGTTCTGCATAAAGGTTATCGCCGGGAACAATTTTCCCAACTCCTTCTGGAGTTCCAGTAAAAATACAATCGCCAGCGCTCAACGAAAAAACACGGGAAATAAAAGAGACAAGCGATTCCACAGAGCGTTCCATTTCCCTTGTGTTTGCTTTTTGGCGAATTTCCCCATTTACTTTCAACAACAGCTCGAAGAAGGGAATTTTGCCATTGAACTGCTTCGAATCGACAATCTTAGAAATTGGAGCAGAAGTGTAAAACCCTTTTGCAATTCCCCAAGGTTTCCCCTCGGCTTTTGCTTTGGCTTGGATGTCTCGCAAAGTAACATCAATTCCAACAGCATAACCGGCGATGTAATCAACAGCCTCGTTCGGCTCGATATTACGCCCATCTTTTCCAATCACTACAACCAACTCGACTTCGTGGTGAACATTATTTGAAAAGGATGGCAAAAAGATAGTGCCTCCATCGGGTACGTAAGCAGAAGTGGGCTTCAAAAAAACAACAGGGTCTTCGGGAATCTTTGTTCCCATTTCCTCAGCATGCTTTGAATAATTGCTGGCAATACAATAGATATTTGCAAGTTCAATTTTTTCGCCATTCAACAATTCAAGAAACTTTTTCATAAAATTTCTAATTTATTGTTGAGAAATTTTCAGTGAATCTGCAAGACCAAAGTTGCGTTGTTTGTATGGCAAAGTTGGGTCGTTGTATATTTTAGCCATCAAGCGTCCCCAAATTGGAACAGCAGCCTTTGCAGCATAGCCGTAACCCCCTGTAAAAGTAATTCTTCGGTCGTCGAAGCCAATCCAAACTCCGGCACACAACTGCGGCGTAAAACCAATGAACCAAGCATCGGCAAAGTCGTTTGTTGTTCCGGTCTTGCCCGCCGCTTCACAGTTTTTTAGATAATTTCGAACCTCGTAGCCAGTGCCAAAGTTTACGACACCCATCATCATCTTAATCATAGTTTTTGCAACATTTGGGTCAATTGCATCGATAACTTCCTCGTCTCTTTGGTAATCAACAATCACATTCCCTCGATTGTCCTGAATATATTTCAATACTTTTGGTTTCACTCTAATACCTTCTCGAGCGAAAGTAGAAAAAGCAACGGTCATTTCCAAAGGTGAAACTTCGCCACCAGCACCCAAAGCAAGAGCGGGAACATTTTGCAAGGGAGATTCAATACCCATCTTATGGGCAATTTCGATAACACGCAATGGGTTGGTATATTGCGTAATCAATCGAGCTGCAACGGAGTTGATTGATTTGGCAAGTGCTTCGTAGAGCGTAACTTTTTCGCCCGGCTCACAATTTCCAAAACCTTGCGGAGTCCAAACCTCGCCGCTCGGCAAAGTATAGGAATAAGGTCCGCATTCAACGAGGGAATTTGGGGTCATACTATCTGAAATAACTGCTGTATAAACAAAAGGCTTAAACGCAGAGCCCGGCTGCCGGCGAATTTGCGTCGCATGGTTTAATGAATGCTTTGCGAAAGGATTTTCGTTGATAAACTTTGGCGACGCCCCAACCATTGCTACAATTTCACCCGTCTGAACATCAATCATTATTAAACCAACTTGAATCGTTGTAACAGCATTTTTTATTGAATCGATAAAGTGTTGGTCTGTGCGTAATCTTTTTGCAACAGATTCTTTGTCATCGGGTGTCGCGTTAACATAGTCGGGATGCTTTCGGATTGATTCATCAATTAACTTGTTCAACAACGACTGTTTCGCTTTCCAATTCCAAGAAGCATTAAAAATCTTCTGATACTCCGAAAGATGCTCTTCGACTGCCTGCTTGGCATACATTTGAATTCTTGAATTCAGCGTTGTATAAATTGTTAACCCATCGCGGTAAATGTCGTATTCCGAAAGCCTTTTATCAGCAGATACAGTTCGGCGAACATACTCAACAAAATGTGGTGCAAGCAGAAATTCATTCTTATCTTTAATTTTCACTTTTGCAAGACGAATTGGCTCGTTGAGTGCTTTCAAATATTGCGAACTATTAAGATACCCTTGCTCATACATCAATCGAAGGACCAAATTTCGGCGTTCAATTCCTTTGTCGTAATCAACAATTGCGTTGTAGTGCTCGGGTGCTTTCAACAACCCTACAAGGAATGCACATTCCGAAGTTGTCAACTCCAAAGGCGACTTATCGAAATAAATTTTCGATGCGACAGAAATACCATAAGCCCCACGACCAAAAGAAACCGTATTTATATACATTTCCAAAATTTCTTCTTTGGTGAATTGCTTTTCAATTTGAATCGAAGTCAACGCTTCGTGAATTTTTCGTACAAATGAAACATCCTGACTAAAATACAAATTGCGTGCAAGTTGCATTGTAATTGTTGAGCCACCCTCTTTAAAACGCATCGCAAATAAATTTTTTACCATCGCTTTGAAAATACGACCAAGATGTATTCCCCAATGGTCGAAAAATTTTCGGTCCTCGGTAGCAATCAAAGCATTGATAAAATCTTTGGGTATACTATCGAGCGGAAGCGGTACTCTCCTTTCGACATAGAAGTAATCAATTAATACACCGTCGCTGCTGAAAATTTGGGTAGCATAATTTTGCGGTGGGTTCTCCAATTGCTCAAGCGAAGGCAAATTGTACGACGCCACCTCGTAGACATAAATAGCAATCGATGCAAGAAGCAATAAAGTTCCCAGAACAAGTATCAGTAAAAATCTAAATGATGTCAATTTCATCCCCATTTCTCAATAAATTTTGGAAATTTCCACACGACGTAAACGCTTGCGATATATTTCTATATTTTCCCCGGGCCGTTGTGGAAGAAGCTGTGTCTTGCCAGCCGATTTTCCTTCGAGTAAATCCTTTGAAACACCACGCTTAACTAACTCATTTATGACAAAATTGACCCGATTTTGGCCCAAACGAAAATTATATTCAAGTGTCCCAACGTCATCGGTATGACCAACCAGCTCAATTTTTTTAATGTACTTACTCGAATTAATTATGTTTAAAGCAAGCATATCGAGAGCCTCTTCCCAAGTTAAATTTGTTTCAACTCCATTTGAATCAAGAACAAATTTATAGGGCTTGTCATAGACATCGAAGGGGAAATTTATCCGAAGAGTAAGTTTAAATGGCAGATAGAAATCCACGCGGTATTCTTTTGCAGGGTCGGTAATTTCTAACCTAATCTTTCGCGAGTCGTAAAAAAAGTTTGGCGACTCAGCAAAAATTTGATAATCTATATTTTTCAACAAATTAAACTCAAAATAGCCATCGGCATTTGTTTGAGATTGATAAAGAGGAGGGATTTTAGTAACATCGGGAAATGTTTGCGTAATTGTATCGAATTGATAAACATACACATTTGCAGAATTAATTGGAAGCTGGCTTTCTTGACTGTAAACATATCCGTAAAGTTTAAATTTAGGGTCAAATGAAATAGTTTGCTGGTTCAATTTTGGTTCAACTTCTTTGATTTCGAGCTTCGGCTCGGTGGTTTGCTTCTTTTCGGCAACTACTTTGGGTTTTGTCACTTTGTAACGGCAATAAATATCGAAACCACCACGACGGAACAAGCCCGGTTGTTGGTCAAATTGATTCGATGAGTAGTAAAGTAATTCGTTTGGGTCGGTTGGTGTCGATGGGAAAATCTCGTCAAAAGGCGTATTTGTTGGGGGACGTAAATTCTTTGCTTTGCTAAAGTATTTGCCAAAGTCAATATTTCCTTTAGTTAAATAATTTTTGACATTTTCCCAGAATTCATCGGAAATGGATGAAATAAATAGGTCGTAACCTCCCACGTTGTCGTGCCCAGTCGAGGCAAAAAGCAGATATTTGCCATCTTTTGTAACAAATGGTGTAATTTCGTCACACTCGGTGTTAATCGAATCTCCGCAATTAATTGGGTCGCTCCAAGTATTATTGGGCAAAAGAATTGTGAAAAAAATGTCCNGACCCTTGTAGGGAATTCTATCAGACGAAAAGAACAATACCCTCCCATCTGGTGAAATCGATGGATGCGACTCCCAACTTGCAAAGTATGTGTTTATATTGCTTGGCAATGGTTCAATGTTGGAAACAACATTCCGGTTAATTCTGGCTCGATATAAATCCGAATTTCCTGTAATTCCAGTAACTTCCAAACCAACAGGGCTACGGGAAAAGTAAACTTGGTTGTTCGAAACAGAAAAACCTCCAAGATGACCGTCGATTGGTATGCTCAACCCCGATGATATTTTGGCTTTGTTTTTGCTCGTGAAATTGACAATAATAGGCACTTGTTGATTGTTGTCGTTATAGGTAAGGATAGCAGTTTTTTCGTCCAAGAAAGAAACAGACCACTCATCTGTCAAAGTGTTTATTTCGCCGACAGGTTCAAAAACATAATAACTTTCGGCAACGTTTCGATATTCAGCACTTGTGTCGATTGGAATACCCGTCCACCGATTAGGACTGCACTTTTGCTCCCGCACATACTTAATCACTGGCTTTTGAATTTTAATAATATTTGTACAAGAGAAAAATAATAACAAAGCTAACGAGATACAAACTGTTCTAATCACTTTCATTGCAAATATACGATTCAACAGATACAAATTAGTAAAATTTAAACAAAAATAGAAACATCCAAACACAAAATAGATTAAGAAACAACCCATTGTCCATTCCAAAGCCAACAATTAGGAATAAATAAGTTGTAATTAGACCACAGCAAGAGGCTTCAGCACCTTACAAGTTTTCCAGACATCGGATGTTTTTTGAAACATCCTATGTCTTTTGAACGGGAAAAAAGCAACACCTCGTTCGCTTTTTCACTCTAATACTTAACATCCCTCTGAACAAAATGTTTTAAACCCTTGCAGATTTCACCAGACATCGGATTTTTCGGAAACATCCGATGTCTTCTGCACGGTCCAATGAAATCCACTCGAAATATCTTGGCAATGGCAATATTTTGTAATTTTGTGATTCAAAAAAGAATGAGTTGCGGAATGAGTGTTCGAGTTCGATTTGCACCTTCTCCAACAGGATACCTTCACGTTGGTGGATTGAGAACTGCTTTATATAACTACTTTTTCGCTCGCCACAACAACGGGAAATTAATTCTGAGAATCGAAGATACCGACAGAACCCGTTATGTCGAAAACTCGGTCGAAAACTTAATTAAAACTTTGACTTGGGCAGGGATTGAGTTCGACGAAGGACCTCACGTTGGCGGACCCTATGGTCCCTATGTTCAATCGCAAAGACTTCATATTTATCGTGAATATGCTAAAATTCTGGTTGAAAATGGATGGGGATATTACGCTTTCGACACTTCCGAAGAACTCGAAAATGCCCGAAAAAGTTCACCCCACCACGAATTCAAATACGACCGCTACAAAATGCGTAACCAATTCACTCTTGGCGAAGAGGAAACAAAAAGGCTGATTGAAAGCGGCGCCCCCTATGTAATTCGACTAAAAGTGCCAGAAAATCAAGATATAAAATTCATTGATATAATTCGCGGCGAAATCGTTGTAAATACAAAGGATATAGACGACCAGGTTCTACTAAAATCCGATGGCTATCCTACTTACCATCTCGCAAATGTTGTCGACGACCACCTGATGAAAATCACACACATAATTCGCGGAGAGGAATGGCTACCTTCGGTTCCGAAACACATTCTACTCTACAACGCTTTCGGATGGGAAGTTCCTGCAATGGCACATCTGCCTTTGTTGTTGAACCCCGACAGAACAAAATTGAGCAAGCGACAAGGGGATGTTGCAGTCGAAGATTATATCGAAAAAGGATACTTTCGCGATGCTTTCGTGAACTTTATAGCTTTGTTGGGATGGAACCCCAGTGGCGACCGAGAAATTTTCACAGTTGAAGAATTAATCGAAAAGTTTCAACTCGAAAAAGTTAACAAAGCTGGTGCAATTTTCGACATTGTGAAACTCGATGCAATAAATGCAAAGTATTTATATTCCAAACCAATTGATGAGCTTGCGGAAATGTTCGCTTATTGGGTCGAAAAGCGAGGCTACAAGGGCTTTTCCAAAGATTACCTTGCCCGAGTTGTTGCTCTATTGCGCGAAAGGGTGAAAAAGCTTCCAGATATAATCGACTTTGCTCCTTATATGTTCGAACGACCCAAAGAATACGACAGAGAATACTTTGCAAAACATTGGTCTGGCGAAGTTGAACAACATTTGAAGAACCTTTTGAATATTTTCAAAAACATCGAGGTTTTTTCGCACCAAAATCTGCACGACGAGGTTATGAAATATCTGAACGAAAGAAACTTAAAGCTTAAAGAAGTCATTCATCCACTTCGACTTGCAATTACTGGGCTTTCCTATGGAGCTGGTATGTTCGAAACTATGGAAGTTTTGGGAAAAGAAGAAGTTATTGCTCGGCTCGAAGACTTTTTGACACGAATTTTGCCTACATTGGTCGAAAAGAAATAAATGAAAAAGCATATAGCACTAATTTTGCTTTTGTTGCCCATCCTCGTTGGATGCTCGACACGAATACCAACTTGCATTGGCAAAGAAGACAAAGCATTAAAGATTAGTTGGGGCGTGGAATACACCAAAAAGAAGACCATAGAAAAATTCGTTTTGACTACTAACAGAAAAATTATTTTCATTGTCAACGATTCAAGCAAATCCAAGCCAAGCAGGCTTTCGGAAGAAGAATATTGCAATGTTTTGGACAAAGTTCAACAAACAATTCTGCAAACACAAGTTATCAACGAAATTGGGGATACACTCAATTTTGTGGAATATGAAAATCCCGCTCGAAACATTTTCGTTAGAGCTCGATGGAACCCTCGATTCAAAACCAAAAATAGTGTTCACTTTCGTCAACTATTCGATACATTGCAGGTTATTTCTTTGAAAATAAAGCATTAAATTTGTAATGATAAATTTGTTTAACGGGTGTAAAAATGCAAATACTTATATCGGACGACAATTTTGAGTTTTGTTCAACAGTAGCAGAAATTGTTCAAGGCTTTGGTTACGATACACATATGGTTCATACGCCCGAAGATACCATTCAATATATCGACAAGTTCAGCCGTAAGATAGGTGCTTTGCTGCTGGATATTGAATTCGGTCCCGACACCAATATGAATGGAATTGATGTGCTCGAATACTGCCGTCGGAATCATCCATTTGTGCCAGTAATAATGATAACAGGCAAAGGCACAATCGAAACAGCAGTGAAAGCCACCAAACTTGGAGCTGTGAATTTCATCGAAAAGAGCCTTGTTAGCGCCGAAAAACTGAAGGAAGTTCTTTCCAGTGCAGTTAGCGCAGCGGAGCATCGCGACAAAGCCGAAATAATCCAATTTTTACGCGCCAATGGAATCATTGGCTCTTCTGAAAAAATTTTAGACCTTGGCTACAGCATAATTCGATTCGGTCGAACAGACCTAAATGTTTTAATCACAGGCGAAACTGGAACTGGAAAAAAACTTGTTGCCCAAGCCCTTCACAATGCTAGCCGTCGCTCCAAACGAGGCTTTATCGTCGTTGATATCCCGAATATACCTAAAGAATTGTTCCAAAGCGAATTGTTCGGGCACGTGAAAGGTGCATTTACGGGCGCCGCACTGAACAAGGAAGGACTTTTCCAAAGAGCCAACGGGGGAACACTATTTTTGGACGAAATTGGCGAGCTCAACCTTGAACTACAAGCTTCTTTGTTAAATCCAATCGAAGAAAAAATAATTCGTAAAATTGGAAGCAGCGAAAACGAAGAAGTTGATGTCCGCATCATTTCCGCAACCGATAAAGACCTTGCAACGATGGTCTCCCAAGGCTTGTTCCGTAGCCAACTTTACCACCGTTTACGAGAATGCGAAATCTTCGTTCCCCCACTTCGCGAAAGAAAAGAAGATATCCCCGACCTTGTGCAGTATTATGTTACCAAATATAACCTTGAAACGGGAAAATCGAAATTCTTTTCCCCATCAGTAATTGAATTTATGCAGGAACAAACTTGGCCCGGAAACATCAGGGAACTCATCAACACAATTCGTATTGTGTGTGAATATACAGAGAAAGATACCATCGAAATTGTCGACTTGCGCCGCTTCCTTGGAAAGGATACCGGTGCCGAGCAAGAAACAATGCTCCCCCCAATTACAAGCGGTGGCGATATAAAAAGCGATGTGGAACGCGTTGAAAAACTGAAAATCGAAAGAACACTGGAAGCCTGCAACGGAAATGTTAGCAAAGCTGCTGCTTCGCTTGGCGTTAGCCGAGAAACTCTGCACAACAAAATTCGTAAATATGGCATAAATCCAAATCTATACAGAAAAAGAAGTTAAAATTATATGAGGTTTATGATGAAAAAATTTTCTTTTTTCTTTTTAATTATTTTGGGTTCTATTATGTTAATGAATTCATCGAACAAAAAAGGCTTTTTCCCATTCGATTATCGCAGCGAAACTCTCGAAAATGGCTTGAAGGTAATCTTAATTAAGACACCGTCGAATGGTTTAGTTTCTTACTACACAATTGTCCGAACTGGTAGCCGCGACGAATACGAACCCGGACACACTGGTTTCGCCCACTTTTTTGAACATATGATGTTCCGCGGAACAAAGAAATACCCCGGCAATGTTTACGATAAAATAGTTACCGAAATGGGCTCCAATGCAAATGCTTATACAACGGACGATTACACTTGCTACCATTTGAACTTTACAAAGGAAAATTTGGAAAAAGTCATAGACCTCGAAAGCGACCGTTTCCAAAACCTTTGGTATACTGAACAAGACTTCCAAACCGAATCCGGAGCAGTTTACGGCGAATATCGAAAAGGCAAAACCAGTCCATTTTTCTGGATTTGGGAAGCCTTGTGCAACACTGCTTTCGAACGACATACTTATAAGCACACTACAATTGGCTTCGAACAGGACATCAAAGCAATGCCAACAATGTATGAATACAGCCTTTCGTTTTTCCACCGATACTATCGCCCTGATAATTGTATCCTGCTGATTGTTGGCGATATTGATTATGACCAAACAATGAATTTGGTCAAAAAGTATTATTCCAACTGGCAAAAAGGCTATACCCCTCCAAAAATTGAAACCGAACCCGAACAAACAAAACCCAAAAGAGCCACAGTTAATTATCCCGGTAAAACCTCTCCAATTTTTGTGGTCGCCTACAAAGGTCTTCCATTTAACCCACAGGACAAAAACTATGTAGCTACCATTCTTTTTGGTAAACTTGCCTTTGGACCTAACAGCGAAATCTATAAACAATTATACATACGCGAGCAAAAGGTCCTGTTCCTCGAAGAGGAATTCAATTACAATCGGGACCCATTCCTCTGGATGATTTGGGCTCAGGTTAAAGATGAAAAGGATATCGATTATGTTGAAAAAATGATTCAAAACACTATTCAACATTACCAGAATAACCCGCCCGACAGTTCTAAACTCGAGGATTTGAAAAAGAATCTCCGGTACAGTTTCCTGATGAATCTGGATACACCCAACAAAATTGCTTCCGTGTTGGCTCGACCGCTTGCCCTCACAGCCGATTTGAATTCGATTGACCAATTTTATAACACACTTCAAAATATAACTCCTTCGGATATCCAAAACGTTGCAAAATCCTACTTCGTTCCCGAAAAAAGCACAGTTGTAATTTTAAAAGGGAGACAATAAATGAAAAAGTTAATTGTTTTTGCCTTGATTTTTAGTTTTTCTTTTTTGTTTTTCACAAATTGTAAGAAAAATGCAATGGAATATTCCAAAATAATCACTTTAAAAGTCGCCGAAGACCCAACAGTTTCAATTCGCATTTGGTTCAATGTTGGCTCTCAATTCGACCCGAAGGGCAAAGAAGGGCTTGCAATGTTAACTGCTCGATTGCTTGCCGAAGGTAGCACCCAAAAGTATTCTTACGAAGAAATACTCGACAAACTTTTCCCTATTGCATCTTCCTATTCCGTGAAGGTGGACAAAGAGATGACGGTCTTCTATGGCCGCACACACATAGATAACATAAGCACTTTTGTTCCTCTGCTAATCGATGCAGTTTCTACTCCTGCATTTAAACAAGAGGATTTCGACAGAATCCGGAGCGAAATGCTGAATTTCCTCGAAAAGGATTTAAGATATTCGAATGATGAAGAATTGGGCAAGGCATCACTCTATGAATTTATTTTCGATGGTACACCTTACCGACACATTTCCGAAGGAACTATCGAAGGTTTGAAAAATATTACTCTCGACGATGTAAAAAGCTTTTACAAGCAATATTTCAATAAAAACAATTTCGTTGTTGCCGTAGGGGGAAACTATCCCGAAAATTTGCCTAATGAAATCAAACAAAATCTTGAAGCTAAACTTGGAGATGGAATTAAAGCCTCTGCACCCGAGATTAAACCCAAGCCAATTGACGGCTGGGAATTCCTTTTGGTCGACAAGGACTGCGATGCCACTGCAATCAGCTTTGGCTTCCCAATCGATGTCGTTCGCAGCGAAGAAGATTTCTTCCCGCTTTGGGTTTTTGCCTCCTGGTTTGGTGAGCATAGGAATTCTTCGAGCCATCTTTATCAGGTCATACGCGAAAAACGGGGCTTGAACTACGGAGATTACGCATACATCGAGGCTTTCTTGAATGGTGGAGCTTTGAACTTCCCAGAACCAAACAATCCGCGAAGGAAGCAAATATTCGAAGTCTGGTTAAGGCCTGTACCGCACGAAGCTCGATTGTTTACTTTGCGAGCTGCACTGCGTGAATTGAAAAAAGTTGTCGACAGTGGCTTAACCCGCGAAGAGTTCGAAACCACTAAAAAATTCCTTTTGAACTATTGCCTTTTCTATGCCCAAACAACTATGCAAAGGCTCGGCTACCAAATCGACAGCAGATTTTATAACATTCCCAACAACGGAAATTATATAGAATATTTCCGAAACAAAATCAAGAACCTAACACTTGAACAAGTAAATAACGCAATTCGTAAGCATATTCAATACAAAAACATCAAGTTCGCAATAGTAACAAAGGACGCCAATAAACTGAAACAGGATTTGCTCGGCAACGTCCCAAGTCCTATCACCTATCCAACACCAAAACCAGCCGAAATTCTCGAAGAAGACAAAGAAATTTCAATTTTTCCAATAATTACCACACCAGATAAAATTAAAATCATACCAGTTGAAGAAATGTTTTTGAAATAAAGGTTGTTCTGAGCCTAAAGGTAAAATCTAAATGCATCAAAATTTAAAACTTCGTAGGGGTAATTCAAGAATTGCCCCTACAAAATCTATCGCTGAACCCCTCAAAATATCGTCGTAGAATGTGGGAAAAAGAATTTTACAAAATAAGGATAAAAATTGCATACTAACTCATAATCACCATAGCAGTTCAATTTGTTAAAACATTGTGATTCTTCAAATCCCAGTGTTTATTTTTACCATTTGCGCGCATAACAGCGAATGCCTGTTCGAAGAAGCATCATCGATGGGTTAGAACTATGCGTCTGCCCCGATAATGTTGAAAATCCAGACCTACGGGTATGTCCCAATACAATTTTATTGATTTTGCCAACGTTGTAGGGTTGACCGGACGGTCGCTTCTACGGAACCATCGAGAAAAGTGGATTTAATGATTTTCACTTGCTTGAATGGAACAAATTTCGTAGTTACTAAGATTTTAAAAACCAAAAAGATAAAGAATATTTGACAACATTATGATTATAGATTTATTTTCCTTTTTTAAAATTTTTATATGGATTTTATATAGAAAAAAATTTTTAGTAATTTACATTTTCAAATTACATTTTTCTTTTGAATATGAAAAAAATAAGTATTAGTAATACAATTCTTGAAACAACAAAATCCAGGGTTTTTTCTAAAAACAAAAGGAGTTATTGAAATGGAAGAACAAAAGAATTTGAACCAGACTCAGAATTACGGGGACAAGCGAGCCGACCTTGCTGGTCCCGGCGTTAGCACTTACGAAGAAGTCGAGAAAATCTTACCAAACGATTACGAGCCACTTCTACCACCGCTGGAGCGAATGAAAGCCCTTTTCGCTGTGAAAGAGTATATCGAAAAGAACCTGTGCAAGGAGCTGAACCTAACTATGGTGCAAGTGCCTCTAATAGTTACAAAAGAAAGCGGAGTGAATGATTACCTCGACCGTGATGGCTCGAGAACACCAATTGAATTCGACTGCGGACTCGGATTGGATGAACCAATTAAAGCCCAAGTGGTTCAGGCTGCTACCAAATGGAAAAGAATGGCTCTGAAACAATTTGGTTGTAAGCCCGGCGAAGGAATATTAACCGATATGCGTGCAGTTCGCAAAGATTATTTCCTCGACCACGACCATTCCGCCTACGTTGACCAATGGGACTGGGAACGCGTGATTACACCCGAAGAAAGGAATCTTAATTTCTTGAAAGACATTGTTCGCAAAATTTGGAAGGTCATTTACAATGCAGGTAAGTTTGCACAAGAAAATTGGCCAGAACTGAAAAATCCAAAATATCCAGATTTCCCCGAAGAAATCACATTCTTGCACGCCGAAGATATTCTGGATATGTATCCGAACTTACCAAGGAAGCAACGCGAAACAATGATTTTGCAAAAATACCCAGCTGTCTTTATTATTGGAATCGGTTGGACATTAAAAGATGGCTATCCACACGAAATGCGCGCCGCTGATTATGATGACTGGGTAACCGAAACAGTTTCCGAAGATGGGCGACCAATGCATGGCTTGAACGGCGACATTCTCGTATGGAATCCTGTTACTCGCCGTCGCCACGAACTTTCTTCTATGGGAATTCGCGTAACAAAAGAAACTCTTGTCAAACAACTTGAAATAACAGGTCAACTCGATTTCCTTAAGTTACCATACCACCAAGCTATCCTAAATGATGAAATTCCTCTTTCTATCGGTGGTGGAATTGGTCAATCGCGAACATATATGTATCTACTTCGCACTGCTCACCTCGGCGAAGTTAGCGTTAGCGTTTGGCCCAAGGTTCTCAAAGAAATATGCGCCAAAAGAAATATCCACGTTCTTGAATAATAAGAAATTTCTCTTTCATCAAGATGTCCGGCTTACTTCGGGAAGTCGGACATCTTCTTTTAATAATATTAATTCAAATTACGAAACTTATCTTTTTGCTTTTTCATTCAATTTTGTTAAAGCATTGTCGTCAATGAAATTTTAAAAGATTCGGGATTATGGAGAATAAAGACAGAGACCTTGAACTTTTAGAATCGTTTGCCACTGCAATAAAGAAAATACAGGATGAAGTTGCAAAAGTAATAGTTGGACAAAAGGAAATAATCAATCAATTGCTAATTGCATTGTTTTCGCGAGGCAATTGCCTCTTAATTGGTGTTCCCGGGCTTGCCAAAACGCTTATGATTCGAACACTTGCCTCGGCTTTGGACCTTAAATTTAGCCGTATACAATTTACTCCCGATTTGATGCCTTCGGACATCACAGGCACGGAAATTATCGAAGAAAACATAACTACTGGTGAAAAAAGCTTTAAATTTGTCAAAGGTCCTATTTTTGCCAATATCATCCTTGCTGATGAAATTAATAGAACTCCACCAAAAACCCAATCGGCACTGCTCGAAGCAATGCAAGAACATGAAGTTACTGCTGCTGGAGTTACCTACAAACTTGCCGAGCCGTTCTTTGTTCTGGCTACTCAAAATCCTATCGAACAAGAAGGAACTTATCCACTTCCCGAGGCTCAACTCGACCGCTTTATGTTCAACCTTTGGCTGGATTATCCAAGTTTCGACGAAGAGGTTGAAATTGTGAATTCCACCACAACAGCCCATACTCCCAAAGTTTCGAAGGTTCTAACAGCACAAGAAATTATTGAATTTCAGGATTTAGTTCGAAAAATTCCCGTCGCCCCAAACGTTGTCAACTACGCTGTTCAACTTGCAAGAGCAACACGACCCAATGGCGAGGCACCAAAAATAGTAAAGGATTACGTCCGTTACGGTGCTGGTCCCCGTGCATCGCAATTCTTAATTCTTGGAGCCAAAGCCCGAGCAGCACTAACTGGAAGATTTACGCCCGAAATCGAGGACATAAAAGCAGTCGCTTTGCCAGTCCTTCGCCATAGAATTGTTACCAACTTCAATGCAGAAGCCGAGAATGTTTCACCTGTTCAGATTATCGAAAAAATCCTTGAAGAGGTAAAAATTTGATAAATATGGACATCGAATTGTCGAAAGATAAAATTTTTTTTACAAATGGTCATATCGAGCACAGTTTTACCGTTCGTGTCCGCTATGCTGATGTCGATAAAATGGGCGTCGTTTACAATGGCAACTACCTTAGGTTTTTCGAAATCGGCAGAACAGAACTAATGCGAAGTATAGGGCTTCCCTACTCCGAAGTTGAAAGCAAAGGTTATATTCTTCCACTAATCGAAGCGAAAATCAGTTGGAAAGGAGCTGCTCGCTACGACGATTTAGTAGAAATTGTAACCTTGTATAAACCCGATACCCCTTCGCCAAAAATTAGATTCGACTACAAAATACTTGTTGGCAAAAAGGAAATTGCAAGCGGCTACACAATTCATTCTTTCGTTCGAATTGATAATTTCAAAGCGGTTCGTCCGCCGAAATTCTTCTTCGAAGTTCTTGAGAAATTAAAATAAACATTGTAAAATGAAAAATTTGATTTTCGGTTTAATATTTCTATTAACTTTCACTCTTTTTGCAAAAGAAACTACTTTCAACTTTCTGCGGTATACTGGAAGTGCTCGCTCTTCGGGGCTTGCAGGTGCCTTTGTTTCGATTAGCGACGACCCCTCGGCACTATTTTTCAATCCCGCAAGCGTTGCTACAAATTCGGATAAGAACTTCTCGGCTACATTTTTCAAACACGTTCTTGATGTCAACTCTGGCTCGGTTTCATACCACAGAAAATGGAAAGATATCGGCAACTTCGCCCTTTCTGCAGTTTACACTAATTACGGTTCTTTCGACAAGACCGACCCTAACGGACAAGTTATCGGCACATTTAGTGCGAACGATTTCTCTTTCGGAATCACCTATGCTAATATTCTCGATACAAATCTGTACTATGGTGGAACTCTTAAAATTCTTTCATCGAACATTGATAATTACAGTTCTCTCGCATTTGCAATCGATGCAGGTTTATTGTATTTAATTCCCGAAAAAAGAACTTCTATTGGGTTTTCAATATTACACTTCGGGACACAACTTTCAACCTTTGACGGAACACGAGAAAGTTTGCCTTTGGACATTAGAATTGGGGTTTCGCATCGGCTTCGCGGTTTGCCCTTGCTTCTGAACTTCTCTTTCTACAATCTTGCTGACCAAACGAGCAAATTCTTCGACCGCTTCTTAAAGTTTTCCATTGGCGGGGAATTCTATTTTGGTGAATATGTCAATCTTCGTCTGGGCTACGATAACAACATCCGTAAATACTCAAGCTCCTCGAAAGACAAGAAATTCACAGGATTCTGTGGAGGAATTGGCTTAAAATTCAAGGAATTAAATTTTGACTACGGAATTTCGCAAGTCGGTGCTTCGGCTCTCTTCCACCGATTTAGTATATATTACGATTTTGGCGAATAAGTTCATTTATTTTCNANTTTGAACAAATAAACCNCCCTTTTCATTTCTTTTACATTTCTAATTTTNCGAAATTGGTCAGGANGGAAAGACATCGGATGTTTCAAAANCATCCGATGTCTGATAATTATTCATTATCTAATGCAAAACCTAAATCTTTACTACTTTAACAAAAACTTTTTGGTTTGGAGTTGANACTTCGACCACATAAATTCCTTGTGGAAATGCGGAAAAGTNAAGTCGGATTGGCTCCGAAAGATTCTGCTGTTCTAACAAAACACGACCGAGAGCGTTAATAATTCGCACNGAGCACGGGGATGATATATCGGGAATGTTCAAATAAGCAAAGTCGTGAACTGGATTTGGATAAACCAATTGCTCGTAGTAAACAGGGTCGGGCTCAACCCCGCGAGTGGGGTCGGGGGGTGTTGGGCAAACATACCAAGAAAGCAANTCGTGAGTCTCGTATGCACATCCCGTTGCAGAGGTAAATCCCAAATACGCTCGGTAACCTCGTTCTAATTTCAATAGATTGAATAAGTCGAAATTATTGACAACAAGGACAGGTTCCGAAAATTCCCTCGTTGTATCGAGATAAATCTCCAAAGTTTTTGTTTTTTCAGTGTAAATAATCATTGAATAATAAACAGTGCCATCAGTTTTAAGCTGAATAATATTCGTATTAATTCCCAAAGTAGTTTTGGGGGTGTGCTTCGAAGAATTTTCGAGGCGTCCGTTCGATTGCACAGCAAGATGATTTCCATTTGGGTCGAAAAAGTTCTCAATTTGAGTGGAGTCGTTCGAAAATGTATCGAATTCAATTGCAACACTATTGGGAATGCCATCGTATCCAATACCACCACCTATGTTCCCAATAGCATAAGGCATAAAGTTCTGTATTACAAAAGCCAAACCATCGGCGCCGGGAATTGAATTATCNTCGCAAGTATTGTTCGAACCCNAACGAATTCGGAAAGAAAATTCGGTCTTGAAACCCGAAATTACAGGTAGTGGGTCGGCATACCAAATCGCTCCCGCACGATTAACAATTGCCGAAGTAAGTTGAATATAATTTCCAACACGCACAGCATTGTCGACAAAGATAATTTTTAAGGGGTTTTCGAAAGTTGGGAANTCGAATTCGGTTATATCGCAATTGCTTTTAGAAAAGACCAAAGCAACAAATTTCCCTTCGATGCATTCATTTGCAAGACTGATGAAAATTGTGTCGGTTCGGGTCGGATTATCATTCAACACGAAACGAAGCGAATCGATAGAATTCGCTCTAACCACAAATGGCAATGTATTTAGGCTTTGAAAATTAACTGTGGTCTTAATATTTATTGCTGTAACTTTAATATCTGTTGAGCCATAATTTTGCACTGGTAAAACAATCGTATCAGCAGTATTGGGTATATAATTTGTCTGAATAANTTGGTATTTATTTGGTGCTCCACTGGGATGCTTCAANGTNAATCCCGGAATTGTTCCATTAAAGTACAATTGATTTTGTAGGGAATCGGTCACGGTTAAAAAGAAAATCCCATCCTGATATGGATCATCCAATCGTAATGTTACATTTACTTTTTTATCGTGTGGTTTAAATTTGGGGTCGATTTCGAGAAGAACATTTTTGGAATTTGAACCTAAATTTATGCTTTCGATTCCTGTGTCGAAATCACCATTGTCGGCGAAAGTAAGATAGCGTTCAAAACAATAAGTTGAATCGAAAACAACTTTTGGTATCGACCAATCTCTTCCTTGAAACGACATTCCACCAATATACCCATAAGAATTTGCCGGACCATAGCCAAAAGCATAAACCCCAATCGGCACAGTAGAACTAACAGAGTGCTTCCCTTCGGATACAGAGACGTGGGCATAGTAGTAATTTGAATTTGGTATTTTCACAAAAAGATTAGGCGCAACAGNCGCACCATCAATNTTTGTTGTTGTTAATGCATTTGAAGGAACAATCAAAGTAATATAATGCTCTTGATAAACTTTTTGGAACTGCAAATTNTCCTGAATCTCGTAAGCCTGAATGTTAATAAGCTTACAACTATCGATAAATTGCTCTTCGGGGGGGATAATCATCATAAACGGGTCGCTGATGTAGCTCGAACCAGCGTCGTTCGAAGTTTTCTTGTAAACAGCAACCAAAATTGGTCCAGTGGCACTCACAGTTCCAGCCTCTTCAATTCGTTTTTCGAGGTATTGTCCACGATTAAGATTCCCGATGAATTGCCCATTGAAAAAAACCTGCGTCGAATCGTTAGCAGCAAGAACTCGATATAGGTCACTTCCGCGATTTGTAATCAATTTAGGTTGTGGGAAAGGCACAATATAAGCACTTTTCCCCCAAGCTTGAATTGGTGGCAGTTGCTCACAAAGGAAATCTCGCGATGGGTTAGCTGAAGTTTGGAAGCTTTCGACAGGAACAGTAGCTCGTTGATGCCCTGCAAAAACAGCAATTGGTTTA